>JBBIJD010000024.1:14625-22408 GCA_037446135.1 Candidatus Fraserbacteria bacterium | reverse complement strand
TGTTCAGCACCAAGGGGCTCTACCTCCTGCTGGCTTTGGCGGCCTTCCTGCTCCTGAGCGGCGCTACCGATAAATGGGGGCAGTAGCTGGAATTTAAACCCGCGGGTTAAGCAAGGTTTATAGAGGGGGGTTCTTGGAACCCCTCTCTAATTTTTTGTAGGATACGGCGCGATGAGATTGCCGCTGGGTGCGAGGCTGTATCTATGGGGCGTGGTCGCCGCTGCGATCGCCTGCATCGCCCTATATGCTCCAAAGATCCAATTGGACCAGAAATCCCTCTTCACCCTCCTCTTCCTCGCGATTATCGCCTTCTTCGCCGAGATCTACGAGGTCGAGCTAACATACAAGCGGAGGACCTCGACCGTCGGGGCAATCCTTTGTGGCGCGATCTTCCTTGGGGGCATCCCGCTCGGGCTTGCGACGGTTCTGCTGGCCACCCTAGCGGCCGAGCTCATCCTCCGGTGGGATACGCTGTCGAAGGGCCTCTCGGCCTTCAGCAGCTATGTGGCCTTCAATGTGAGCCAGCTTATAGTTACAGTGACGCTTGCTGGGACGATCTTTGAGCTGACCGGCGGCCATCCGCCGCCTTATCAGATGGTCGGGGACTTCGTCCCGCCGGTCCTGGCCTTCTTCACATATGTCTTCGTCAACACCTCTCTCGTCTCCGGGATCATCCACTTCACTGAAAGGGTGAGCTTCGCCTATCACCTGAAGTTCAACCTGCGCCATCTCCATATCCAGCTACTGTCACTGGGGGTCCTCTCGATCCTCCTGGCCGTCGTCTATGCCATCGAGCCCTGGTATATTCTCCTCGTCCTCATCCCCCTCGCCTTAGTGCACATCTCCCTACGCGGCTACATGCGGCTCCGGCAGCAGGCCCAGGAGGCCTTCGAGAAGCTGACCCAGAGCCTGATGGAGCGCAACCACTATACCGGGGCTCACTCCGAGGATGTGGCCCAGCTCGCCCAGCGCATTGCCCGGGCCTTCGGCCTACCCGAGGACGAGGTGGACCGGATCGGGGCCGCGGCGCGGGTCCACGACCTCGGTAAGGTCGCTATCCCTGACAGCATCCTCCTCAAGGAGGATGGGCTCACCCCCGAGGAGTGGAAGGCCATTCAACAGCACCCCGTGATGAGCGTCGAGCTGCTCAAAGGGCTGGAGGTCTATGACGGCTCGCTCGAGATCATCGAGCACCACCACGAGCACTGGGACGGGACCGGCTATCCCGCCGGCTTGAAGGGGGAGCAGATCCCCCTTGGGGCCCGGATCCTCGCACTGGCCGATATCTACAATGCCCTGATCACCGACCGGCCCTACCGGAAGGCCTACACTAAGGAAGAGGCCCTCGAGATCATCCGGGGGATGAGCGGGAAGGAGCTCGATCCTAAGGTCGTAGAGGCCTTCCTCAAGGTTATGTAGTTCTCCCTCCCTTGGTGGGAGGGAGTTAGAGGGAGGGGGAGCTTAAGATGAGAAAGGATCAGGAACAGATAAATCACGCTCGCAAGCTCCGTCGAGCGCAGACAGAAGCAGAAAAGGTGCTCTGGAGGCAATTGCGGAATAGACAGCTAGAGGGTGTAAAGTTCCGCAGGCAACAACCCATCGGCCCATATATTGTCGATTTCGTCAGTTTTGCAGGGAAGCTGGTGATCGAAGTAGATGGAGGGCAGCACAGTGGAGAGGATATTAGAGTGAAGGATAAGCGGAGAATGACATGGCTGGAGGGAAGAGGTTACCGTGTGCTAAGGTTCTGGAACAATGAGGTCCTGACGGACCTGGAAGGTGTTTTGGAGAGGATAAGAGGGGCTTTACACCCTCACCCTGACCCTCTCCCGTCGAGGGAGAGGGGAAGACTAGGATGTTCCTCCTCTGGGCCGTCATCTTAGGGCTGGCGATCGGCCTCCTCCGGCGCGGGAGCTTGGCCAACTTGGGGAGGCTCAAGCTCCGCGGGCTCTGGCTGATCTTAGTAGCCTTGATCATCCAGCTCCTCATCTTCCCCCTCGGCCCCCGCGAGCCCATCATCAGGGTCGGCACACCCTATCTTCACCTCCTCTCTTATCTCTGCCTCTTCGTCTTCATCGGCCTCAACTGGCGCTACTTCGAGTTCCTCCTCATGGGGACCGGGCTGGCTTTGAACCTCCTGGTCATCTCAGCGAATGGTGGCTATATGCCTGCCTCAGCCACGGCCCTCCGCCGGGCCGGATTGGAAGGGGTGGCCGCGACCTTGGAGCAGGGGCTCCATCATGGGAATACCGTCCTGATGAGCCCCCAGACGCGGCTCAACTTCCTCGGGGATCTCCTCTATCTCCCCGCCTCGATACCCTTAGCCAATGCCTTCAGCGTCGGGGACCTCCTCTTGGCCTTGGGGATCGTCCTCCTCTTGGCCATCGAGATGCCCAGGCGCGGTCCTTGACCCTTCCCGAAGGAGCGATTAGACTAGAACTGGAATCGAGGGCCAGATGGGCATCTTCCGGCTCTTGCCGAGGCGGCTCTTGCGACGGGCTTCGCGGTTCAAGCCAAAAGGCTTCCCTGACCACTATGCCTATGCTGCCTTCTTCGACCTGCGGAGCAAGCTCTTCGCCGGGGACGATATGATGGTCCTGGAATACCCCGACCAGCAGACTCAAGAGTTGTTCTTCCAGCATGCGGTCGAGAAGTTCGACCTCACCGGGAAGAAGATTATAGATGTCGGCTGCGGCCTGGGTCATCTCAAGAGATACCTCGATGACCGCGGGATCGCTTATCGCTCTTATCTTGGGGTCGACCTGAGCCGGGAGATGGTCCGCGGGGCAAGGGAGCGGTTCGGTGGCGATGCGGCCACCAGCTTCATCCAGCGGGACATCCTCGCTGAGCCTTTCGTCGAGGACGAGTTCGATGTCGGGTTCCTCATCAGCGTCCTGGGGTATCCGATCGGGCCCGACCCGGAAGGCTACATGAAGCGGTTATTGAAGGAGCTATTCCGAATTAATCGTGTAGGGATCGCGTTCACCCATCTCGCCCCGGGGCGGCGGGAAGAGCCCTCGGACTTCACCTATCCCCCCGAGGCGTTGGCCGCCTGGTGCCGGGAGGAGCTCTCGGAGAGGGTGGTGCTCGACGACTGGGGGGTCCTGACCTATGTGGTGGCAGTCTATAAATAGCATTGGCGCGTTGGAGGTGAGAGGGATGAAGATCGAGTCCTACCACTTCGGGGAGATCGTGATCGGCGGGAAAGAATACAAGAATGATGTGATGATCTACCGCGGCCAGGTGATCGGCTGGTGGCGGAAGGAGGGGCATCACCTCCAACTGCGTGACTTGGACTGGCTCCTCGAGCAAGAGCCCCCGCCAGAAGTCATCGTCTTAGGGAAGGGCCGCTACGGCTTAGTGACCGTCCCCGATGAGGTCATCAAGGCCCTGGAGGGGCGAGGGATCGAGGTGCTCGTCCAGGACACCAAGGAGGCTTGCGAGACCTACAATGAGCTGGTCGGCTCGAGGCGGGTCGCGGCCGCCTTGCACCTCACCTGCTAGGGCTCGATCGTGCGATAATATTGGTCGAGGTCGCCCTTCCAGTCCGCCTGCTCATACTCGGGGAGGCGCCGCCCCGGGCGACGGGGCTTGGCGATGAGCTCCAAGACCTCGAATTCGGTGAAGAGGCTGCCGCTGTAACTTGTCCTCACCACTAGGGCCGTATCCAGTCCCTTGTAGGTCCCCCCGAGGGCCACTACTTCCTCACCCGGCTCCAGAGCCCCCGAATCGGTGGCCATGACAGCCGCCTCGATCGCGATCTTCGTCCCCGAGCCGAAGAGCTCCAGGGCCTTATCTACAAAGGTGGCCGGGACGGGGGCCTCCCAGCCTAAAGCCCGCCCGATCCCGGCAAATGGCCGCGTCCCTTGCACGATCACGGCCCCTTGCTCCTCAAGATAACGCTTGACCTGCCGATATTCCGGCCTGCTGAGCCCGATGGGAATCTCTCCTTTAGGCCCCCAGGTCTTGGCTGGATAGTGGGTGACCACGATCAGCTTAAGCCTTGTCCCTTTGAGGGCCTCGAGTGCCTTGAGGGCGCTCCTCCCGGTCTCTGAGGCCACGACCATCTTCTTAAGGCCCAGCTCTAAAGCCCGGTCGCGGGCCAGCTCCAGGGCCTTCCGGGTATTGACCTCGCCGCGATATTGGAAGTAGAAGGCCGACTTGGCATGGCCCAGCCCTTCATCTTCAGTCCTCATGGTCTCCTTCCTTCTGGGCTACCAATCATACTAAACCTCGCGATAGAGCACCCAATACCTCCTTCCCGGGCCGCGATGGAAGTAGAGCTCGAAGCTCCTCCCCTCGGCGGTCCTCACTAGGTAATAGTCCCGATGACGCCTCATCCACCAGGCCCGCTTGAAGTCCAGCTCCCGCCTTGAGCTCAGGACCTCAGCGATCTTGTATTCCTCTCCGCGCCAGACGAAGGAGCTCGGCGGCCCCGGCCTCTCGGCGAAGCGGACCTCGACCTCCTCGGAGATGAATCGCGGCTTCATCATCCCCCTGACTGAGGGCTCCAGCCAGCCTGGGAGGGGCTCAGGCCCTTTTCACTAGCTCGCGCAGGCTCTGAGCGAAGATCTCCAGCCCCTTCATCGCCAGCTCCTCGGTGAGCACCAGTGGGGGCATGATCCGGACGACATTGCCATACCGCCCGGCGGACCAGATGAGCAGCCCCTTCTCGAAGCAGCGCCGCTGGAGGGCCTGGAGCAGCTCAGGATACGGCTCCTTCGTCTTGCGGTCCCTGACCAGCTCGATCCCGATGAAGAGCCCCTTCCCCCGGACCTCCCCGATCTGGGGGACCTCCTCCTGGAGCTTGCGCAGCTCGGCGAGCAGCAGCTCGCCCAGCCTCGCGGCATGCTCCGGGAGATGGTTCTCCAGCATGAAGTCGAGCCCCGCTGCACCGGCGGCCATCGCCACGAGGTGGCCGCGGAAGGTCCCCAGATGGGCTCCCGGCTTGATCTCCTTATCCCACCGTTCGTGGTAGAGGACCCCGGAGAGAGGATAGCCGGCCCCGCCGAGGGCCTTCCCCACCACCATGAAGTCCGGGGTGATCCCGGAATGGACGGAGGCGAAGACCCGCCCGGTCCGGCCGAAGCCGGTCTGGACCTCATCGACGATCAGGGGGATCTCTTCCTCAGCGGTCAGCCGGCGCAACTCCCTCAGGAAGCTATCGGGCGGGACGACCACCCCGCCCTCGCCTTGGATCGGCTCGACGATGATCGCCGCCGGCTTGGCCAGCCCGGAGTAGGGGTCGAGGAGCAGCTCGGCCAGGTAATTGAGGCAGAGGAGGCCGCAGCTTCGGGGCTCTTGCTTGAAGGGGCAGCGGTAGCAATAGGGATACGGCGCGAAGTGGACCTCCAAGAGCAAGGGGAGGTGCCTCTCCCGGTAGCCCCGCCCCGAGCTCAAGGTGAGGGCCCCGGGCGTCTGGCCGTGATAGCTCCCGGAGAAGGCGAGCAGCGCCAGCCGGCCGGTGCAGAGCTTAGCGAGCTTGATCGCCCCTTCGATGGCGTCCGAGCCGGAGGGCCCGCCGAACATGACCTTGGCATGGCCGCGCATCTCCCCGGGAGCGAGCTCGTTCAATCTCTTCATCAGCTCGATCCGTGGCTCGGCGGGGAAGTCCAGGCCATGGACCAGTCTCTCCGCTTGAGCCCGTGCGGCGCCCAAGATATAAGGGTTCGAGTGGCCGAAGTTGAGGACCCCGATCCCGGCGAAGAAGTCGAGGAAGATGTTCCCATCGACATCTTTGATTGTGGCCCCTCGCGCCTCCTCGGGGACGAAGGGGATCGCCCGGGGATACTTGAAGACATTGCTCTCCAGCGCTTGCTGGGCTGCCAAGAGCTCCCTGGCCCTCGGCCCCGGAAGTGCCCCGCGGATGAGCGGCGCTCCCGGGAAGTGCAACTCAGCGAGCTCGGTCTCTAACGCTCTCATATCCGCTCCTTTCATTCATAAGCTGAACGAGACCATCTTGATCTCGGTCATCTCCTCGATCGCGAAGTGCGGCCCTTCCCGGCCCAGGCCGCTCTCCTTGACCCCGCCGTAGGGCATCTGATCGGCCCGGAAGGTCGCGGAGTCGTTGATGAAGACATTCCCGACCTCTAGCTCTTCGATCGCCTGCCAAGCCCTCCCAAGATCGTTGGTGAAGACCCCGCAGGCCAGGCCGTAGTCGTAGCGCCCGAGCCTCGAGCCCTCATTGAACTTCGCGAGCGCCTCCTCGAAGTTGGCGAAGCCCTCGATTGTCACGATCGGGGCGAAGGTCTCCTCACAGACCACCCTCATCTCCGGCTTGACAGCGGTGAGGACCGTCGGCTCGAGGAAGTTCCCCTCCCGCTTCCCGCCGCAGCGGAGAAGAGCCCCGCCCTCGACGGCCTCCTTGATCCACAATTCGGCTCGGATCGCGCTGGCCTCGTCGATCATCGGCCCGAGCTCGGTCGCCGGATCGAGCGGGTCGCCCCGCCTCAAGCGCGCGGCCCGGCTCACGAACTCCTCGGTGAACCGCTCCTTCAGCGATTCATGGATATAGATCCGCTGGGTGTGGATACAGACCTGGCCGGAGTAGGCGAAGCCGCCGAAGAGGCACTTCTCGAGGGCCATCTCCAGGTCGGCGTCCGCGGCGATGATCGCCCCGGAGTTCGAGCCCAATTCGAGGACCAGCTTCTTGATCCCCGACTCCCGCTTGATCTGTTCCCCCACCGGGGCGCTCCCGGTGAAGGTGATCATCCGGACCCGCTTGTCCTTGAGCAACCGTTCGCCGACGGTTTGGCCCGGGCCGATCAAGATGTTCAGAACGCCGGGGGGAAGGCCGGCCTCGAGGAGCAATTCCCCCAGCTTCAAGGCCGTGAGGGGCGTAGCCGAGGCCGGCTTCAAGACCACGGTGTTCCCCGCGGCCAGGGCCGGTCCGACTTTATGGGCCACCAGGTTCAAGGGGAAGTTGAAGGGAGAGATGGCCAAGATCACTCCCACAGGCTGGCGGATGAAGAGCCCGCGCCTCCTTTCAGAGCCCCGGGCCGCGTCCAAGGCGATCGTCTCGCCGTGGAGTCGCTCGGCCTCGCCAGCAGCGAATGAAAGGGTCTCGACCGCCCGCTCGGCCTCGGCGAGGGCATACCGCCAGGGCTTGGCCGCCTCAAGCGCGATTGTCCGAGCGAACTCCTCCTTCCGCTCCGCTAAGAGGGCCGCGGCCCGGCGGAGGAGGCCCGCCCGCTGGTGGGCCGGGCTCTTGCGGAAGCTTGTGAAGGCCTCCTGAGCAGAAGCGAGGGCTCGCTCGACCTCCGCTTCCCCGGCCTGGGGGACCTCAGCCAGAAGCTCATGGCTATAGGGATTCCGGACCTCGAGCCGCTCCTCCGTCTCGACCCATTCCCCGCCGATGAGTAGTCTGATCATTCCGCTCAAGGATAAGATCGAGGCGGAGCAGTGGGCAAGTCCCTCGCCAGGCTGGGCTGGGATGGCTTTACTTCTAGACTAGATTAGATCGGCTGGAGATGGTAGGCGATGAACTCCTCGAGCAACTCCTCCCCGCGGGAGACGAGCTCATCCGGGAGGACTAATCGCGAGAGCTTGTCCAGCGGGAAGCGGAGGATCGCCCGCCAAGCCTGGGCGAGCGGCGGGGGGACCTCTTGTGCCTGAACCCCGGCAGTCCGACAATGGCCGCAGACCAAGCCGCCGGCCTGTGGGGAGAGCCAGAGCGGCTCATCCCTGGCGAGCGGTTTTCCACAGGAGGCGCAGGACTCCAGCTCCGGCCCGAAGCCGAGGTAGTCGATCAACTTCAATTTGAAGCCGAGCCGGAGGAGCCCGA
>JBBIJD010000024.1:0-14525 GCA_037446135.1 Candidatus Fraserbacteria bacterium | reverse complement strand
GTCCAGTGCCGCCCCGAACCGGCTCTCGATCTTCCTGGCCCCCTTGGCGAGGAGGGAGAGCTTCCCCAAGCGGGGGGAGAGGAGAGTGACGATCCTCGAGCTCTCCTGGTAATCGAGAGAGCGGATGACGAACCCGGTCGCCTTGCTGAGGGCCAATTTATTGGGGTGCCCCCGTGATGATCGCCACGCCGGAGCTGGTCCCGAGCCGGTCCGCCCCGGCCTCGATCATCGCCACAGCCGTCTGGTAGTCCCTTATCCCCCCGGCGGCCTTCACCTTCATCTGTGGGCCGACCGCGGCCTTCAGGAGCTTGACATCCTCGACGGTCGCACCCCTTGGGCCGAACCCGGTCGAGGTCTTGACGAAATCGGCCCCGCCGGCCTGGGCGAGGATCGCACCGGCCACCTTCTCCTCATCAGTGAGGAGGCCGGTCTCCAGGATGACTTTGAGGATGATCCTCTTTGGGGCCCGGACCAGGGCCTCCCTCACCCCGGCCAACTCCTTCAAGATCACTTGGTAATCCTTAGCCTTGAGCGCGCCGATGTTGATGACCATATCGAGTTCGTCCGCACCGGCCTCGACCGCCGCTTTGGCCTCGTAGGCCTTGACCTGGGGGAGGGTCGCCCCGTGAGGGAAGCCAATGACCGTCACGATCTTCACCGGGGAGCCCTCGAGCTCCTTCCTCGCAAGCTCGATATGCCAGGGGTTGACGCAGACCCCGTAGAAGCCGAACTCCTTGGCCTCGGCACAGAGCTGCTTGAGCCGCTCGGGCGAGATCTCCGGCCCTAAGGCGGTATGGTCGATCCGTTCCGCCAATTCCTTCCTAGTCATAGCTCCTCATCCTGACGGTTGCTGCCTCCAGCCGATCCTGTAAGACCTCGACTCCGATCCCCGGCCCTTTGGGGAGGGAGATCGTCCCATCCCTGTTCAACTCGAACTCCGGCTCGATTATATCATGCTCCCAGTAGCGGCGACTGGCAGAGATGTCGTTGGGGAGGGAGAAGTTTGGGAGGCTGGCCAGCGCGAGGTTATGGGCCCTCCCGATCCCACTCTCGAGCATCCCGCCGCACCAGACCGGGACAAGCTTCGCTTGACATTCATCGTGGATCGCGACCGCTTGGGTGAGCCCCCCGACCCTTCCGGGCTTGATGTTGATGACCTTACAACTCCCGAGCGCCAGTGCCGCTCGGGCCGCATTGAGTGAGGAGATGCTCTCGTCGAGGCAGATCGGGGTCGAAAGCTCCCGCTGGAGCGCGGCATGGTCCACTAGGTCATCGTAGGCGAAGGGCTGCTCGACCATTAAGAGCCCGAACCGATCGAGCTCCTTAAGTAGGGGGAGGTCCGCGATGGTGTAGGCGGCATTGGCATCGACCTGCAACTTTATCTTTGGGAACCGCCCCCGGACCGCCTCTAGAATATTGATATCCCAGCCGGGCTTGATCTTGAGCTTGATCCGGGGATAGCCCTCCTCGAGTCGGCGGGCGATCTCCTCCAAGAGCTGGGGGATCGAGCTTTGAATCCCGATACTGATCCCGCTCTCGATCCGCTCGCGGACCCCTCCGAGGAGAGCGGCGAGCGGGAGCCCCTTGAGCTTGGCCGCAAGGTCCCAAGCGGCCATCTCCAGGGCCGCCTTGGCCATGTTATGGCCTCGGATCGGGCTGAGCCCCTCCCAAAGGGCCTCCGGACTGACGAACTCTTGATGCAAGACCCTCGGGAGGAGGAACTCCTCGAGCACTTGCCAGGCCGTCCCGACTGTCTCATAGGAATACCACGGGCCGCTCGAAGCGACGCACTCGCCCCAGCCGACCGCCCCCTCACTGTATAAGGCGACGATGAGAGCCGGCTTCCCTTCCTCTCGACCGAAGCTGGTCTCGAACGGCTTGACCAGCCGGAGCTCGAGCCACCGCAGCTCGGCCCGCTCGATCCTCATCATCATCTATCTCATCCTCGGACTCGGTGGAGGACCTCCTCTTTAGGGGCCTTCTCTAGGAGATAGAACCCCCGCTGGTGCCCGGCCTCCATGATGAACTCCGAGACGAGATACCCTCGAGAGAGATAGTGCCCGAAGACCTCGCGGGTCTCCTCTCGCCAGCGGCGGGCCAGCTCGGGGGCTTGGGCCCTCATCTCCGGGGTATCGGTGGGGATCTCGACGAGGAGCTTGGCCCCCGCTAGCTCGAGCTGATAGCCGGAGTTGATGAGCCAGTCATCCGCTCGCTCGGTCCGGTTCACTAGTCCCGTGCCCTGGGAGAAGAGCTCTTCGATCCTGGGGAGGGGATAGCTCCCCTCGAGCTTGGCCTCGACCCTTGGGGAAGTGAGCCACCACTCGACGAGGAAGCGGTCGCTCGGGAGGCCGGCATTGAGCTGATCTCGCATATCGCCATAGTAGTTCTCTTCATACCGGCTGGAGATTACCCCCAGCTTCTTGAAGTTGAAGTGGGCATTAGCGCTCTGGAGCGGGTCAAATGTCCAGGTGATCAAGTCGATCCCCTGGCTTAGGGCGAAGGCCCGCTGGGCCAGCTTCAACTGGTAGCCGACACCTTGGTAGCGGGCCTCGGGGAGGACCCCGGCCATCAGCGAGGAGTGTTTCAATCTCCCCTCTTGGAGGCCGATGAGACTGAAGACGAACCCGATGAGCCGATCGTTATCGTAGGCCCCGAGGAGGCAGCCACCGGCCTTGATCGCCGTGAGGAGCAGGTGATCCGGGACGACCGCCTGCTCGCTGAAGCCCCAGATCTCCCGCTGGAGGCGCTCGCACTCCAGGAGGGCCTGGTGGTCCGCGATCGGGCGGATCTCGATCTCGAGCCCCATGCGCTCAGTCACCCTTGGCGCTTCTCGCGATAGAGGAGCCGATCGGCCTCGGCGAGGAGCTCCTCGACCTCTCTTTCCTCGGCCTTGTCCGGCTTCCAGATGGTCACCCCGATGGAGAGCCCGACCCTAAGCTCGAGCCCAGTGGCGCGCCACCTTTTTTCATTCCACTCCTCGACCGCCCGCTTGAGCCGCAGGACCACCTGCCAGGCCTCGTTCTCCGTCTCGGGCATCAAGATGAGGAATTCGTCCCCGCCGTAGCGGAAGACGAGGTCACTGGCCCGGACATTCTCCCGCAAGAGCTGGGCCAGCTCGCGGAGGACCTCATCCCCCTTGAGGTGGCCGTAGCGGTTGTTCACCTCGCGGAAGTTGTCCAGATCGATCATCATGAGGGCCAGATGGTGGCCGTAGCGGCGAGAGCGCTCCAACTCGCGGGCCATCGCCTCGTGGAGGTAGCGCCGATTGTAAAGCCCGGTGAGCGGGTCCCGGATCGCCATCTCCTGGAGGGCCTCCCTCTCAAAGAGCTCCTTTAGGGAGAGCGCGAGCTGGGCCGCGATCGAGCCGAGGAGCTCCTCGTCCTCCGGGGCGAAGGCCCCCTCCCTCTGGCTCTCTACATCGATCACTCCGAGGAGCTCCTCCCCGAAGAGGAGGGGGACCACCAGCTCGGCCCGGATCTCCGGGAAGCTGGGGATGAACCTGGGGTCAGAGGCGCAATCATTGACCCTGACAGACTGGCGATGGGCCGCGGCCCAGCCGGAGAGCCCCTTCCCCAGCGGGATCCGCCTCCCCAGGAAGGAGCCCTCCCAGATGGCCCTCAGCCGCTCAGCCACCACCTCCAGCTCTTCGCCCTTGAGGAGCTGGATCGTAGCATAATCGTAGTCGAACTCCCGGTCCAGCATCTCCAGCGCCCTCTGGAAGAGGCCCTCCAGCCCGGCCTCGCTCAACAAGTAGTGGCTGAACCGGTAGATCTCCCGCAGCCGCTCCTTCTGCCGCCGGAGCTCTTGCAAGCGGGCGGCCCGCTCTACTGCCAGAGCTGCCAAGCTGGCGAAGACCTCGAGCGGCCCGAGGACGGCCTTATCCACGGCCTGAGGGACCCGCGGGTCGTCGACGGAGATGTGGCCGATGATCCCCCGCTCGCCCCTCAGGGGGATGAAGAGGAAGTCCTCGGGATGCCAGCCATCGAGGCTCACCCTCCCTGGGAGGCCGAGCTCCTTCCCCCAGGGGATCTGGTCGTGGGGGATGTAGTAAGAATTCCCGATCCGGAACCGCTCGCTGAAGGCGAGCCGCCGCTGCTGGGGTGAGAGGCTGCTCTGGAGGAGCCGGGCCTCCTCTTCAGGGGTCAGCCCGGCCGCAACGGCCCGGACGAGGCTCCCCTCGATGGGCGGCTCATGCTCCAGATCATAGAGCGAGATCGCCGCCCGCTGGAAGGGCGAGAGCTCGATGATCGCCCTTGCCACCCTCCGGAGGATCGGCTCGATCTCCTCCGAGCTGAGGATCTCATTGGCCACCTCGAGGAGGCTCTCCCGGAGCCGCTCGCTCACCTGGGCCTTCGTGACATCCTCGATGAGGAGGAGCGCGCCGTCAGGGGCCTCGTCCTTATCGCAGAGCGGGAGCCCGACGAGCGAGAGGACCACCTGCTTCCCGTAGAGAGAGGTGTAGGAGACCGCCTCGAGCCGGATCTCCTTCCCGGAGCGGAGGAGGGTCTCCAGCTCGGGGACGAGCCCGCCCTCGATGACATTCGGCAGCTCAGTGATCTTCCGCCCTAGGGCCTTGGACCTCTCCCCCGGGACACTGAGGATCTCCCGGAGCGCCCGATTTTCATAGACGATCCTCCCCTCCCGATCGAGCCTTAAGATCCCCACGGGGAGTTTCTCCAGGATCTCCTCGAGGAACTCCTCTAAGATGCGGTAACTTTCCTTGAGCTCCATCATCTTCTGATAGGCCTCAGCTTGGCCTAAGGCTAAGCTGAGCTGGGCTCCCACGGCCTCTAAGAGCTGCTTCTCCTCCGGCCGGAGGGCCATTCCCCCCCGACCCCCGATAATCAATACCCCACGAGGCTTATCTTGCACGATCAGCGGGATATAGGTGGCATACTCGATCCCCTCCCCCTTCGTGATGGGCGAGGAGAACTCATGGACCTCGAGAGGCTCTTGGGAACGGATGACCCTCCCGAGGATGTAGTGATCGAGCGGGTTCCGCTCAGCCGCCTTCGCGAACTCCGCGGAGAGGCCCCGCTGGGAAGCGAGGACGAACTCCTCTCCCTCAATCAGGTAGACGGCCCCGATGTCGAATGCGAGGGCCGAAAGCAGCTCGTCCAAGACCGTCCTGAGGAAGGCCCTCGGCTCGAATGCCCGGCTCAGGGCCTTCCCGATCGCCGCGAGCGCGGCCTCCCTTCTGGCCCGGGCCCGCTCTCGCTCCAGTAACCTCCCGATTTCCACGGCCTGGGCGAGCCGCTCGCTGAGCTGGACGAGGGTCTGGAGTTCCTCCTCCGGGAGATCGAGGGCCTCCCGACTATTGAGGTTTACCACTCCGAGGAGCCTCTCCTGGAAGATCAAGGGGAGGCTGACCTGGCCGAGGAAGCCCTCCCGCCGGATGGTCTCGGCCAGCTCGGGGAACTCCTTTAGGAGATCGGGGCAGAGGACCGGCTGGCGGTCCTTCCCGGCCCGCCCGGTCAGCCCCTGCCCCAGGGGATGGGCCTTAGCCCAGGAGACGAATTCCGCAGAGAGGCCGCGATGGGCCTTGAGCCGAAGCTCCCGACTATCCTCATCGAGGAGGTAGATCCCACCAGCCTCAGCACCCGCGGCCTCGAGCATCAGGCCTAAGGCCCTCTCTAAGAGCTCTTCCAGGCCGGAAGAATCAGTGATGATGGTCGAGAGAGCGGCTATAGCCTCCGCCTCGCGAGCCCCTTTTTGCCTCTCCACGGCCCCTTTACGGCCCCTCACCTCCTGCCTGCCGATTTGGCTAATTTTAGCCCCTCCTGCGCCCATATGTCAATTCAACCTGGCGGCCGGTCTCCGGCTAGGCTTAGTTCAGTTCAATCTTGCCCGACCAGGCGGGCGATCTGGCGCTCATCCTCCACCCAGTCTTTCCGGACCTTGACCCGCAGGTCGAGATAGACATGGGTTCCGAGAAGCCGCTCGATCTCCTTCCTCGCCCGGGTCCCGATCTCGCGGATCATTCGGCCCCCTTCTCCAACGAGGATCCCCTTCTGGGAGTCACGGGCCACATAGATGTCGGCATAGATCTCGATCAGGTGGTCCTCCTCCCGCTCTCGCTCGCGGAGCTCCACGACCTCCACGGCCGTGGAATAAGGGATCTCCTGGTAGGTCAACTGGAAGATCTGCTCCCTCACGAACTCCGCGATCAGGAATTCCTCAGATCGGTCGGTCAGCTCCTCCTTGGGGAAGTAGGCCGGCCCCTCGGGCAAGTTCTCTTTTATCAGCCGGAGGGCCAGCCCGAGGTTGAGCCCCGCCTTGCATGAAATAGGAACTAGCTCCTTGAAGAGCCCGAGCGCGCCGTAATTCTTGAGTGTCTCCGGGACCTCATTCCCTTTGGCCAGGTCGACCTTGTTCACGAGCAAGATCGCCGGGAGCTTCAGCTCCTTTAAGCGCTTGAAGATCTCACGGTCGTAGGGTTGGACCTCAACCCACGGCTCGACCATGTATAGGAGCAGGTCTAACCCCTGGAGGGCCCCATAAGCCTGCTGGACCAGATACCGGCTGAGCCGGTTCACCGGCTTGTGGAGCCCCGGGGTATCGACGAAGATGATCTGAGAATCCTCATCGTTGTAGATGCAGCGGATCCGGTTGCGGGTCGTCTGGATCTTCTCCGAGACGATCAGGACCTTCCGCCCCAGGATCGTATTGATGAAGGTCGATTTCCCGACATTAGCCTGGCCTAGGACCCCCACGAAACCCGATCTCATCCCAGTCCACCCCTCACCAAGGTGAGGGCCTCCTCAATATCCCTTTGCATCAGGCGATCACTGGCCAGGTGGGGGACCCTCTCCCGGAGCTGCTCATATCTCTCTTTCGTCGCCGGGGCCATCTTGGCCCTCTCGCAGAAGTCGAGGGCCTGGCCAGCGGCGAGGAGCTCGAGCGCCAGGATGTGTTCGACATTCTCGGCGATCTTGAGGGCCTTCTCCGCGGAGATCGAGCAGAAGCTGTTGTGGTCCTCCGTCCCACCGGAGGTGGGGATCGAGTCCACGGAGGCGGGATGGGCCAGGACCTTGTTCTCGCCCACCAAGGCCGCGGCGGTATATTGGAGGAGCATCAGCCCGGAGGAGAGGCCCGGCTCCTCGGCCAGGAATGGGGGCAAGCCCGGGGCGGTCAAGAGCAGATTGAGCTGGCGCTCGGCGAGGGCCCCGATCTCCGCTATTGCCTGGGCCAAGAGCTCGAAGGCCAGTGCCAAGGGCTCGCCGTGGAAGTTCCCGCCGGAGAGGACCTCGCCGGTCTCGGGGAAGATCAAGGGGTTATCGGTCGCGGAGTTCATCTCGATCTCGAGCCTCTCTCTCACAAATCCCAAGGCATCATGGGCGGCCCCGAGGATCTGAGGGACGCACCTCAAGGAGTAGGGGTCCTGGACGGCATCCCCGCGGTCGACCAGCCCGCTCCCTTGCAAGAGCTCTCGGACCTGAGCGGCGACCGCGAGCTGGCCGGGATGGGGCCGGGCCCGGTGGAGCCGCTCATCATAGGGCTCGCTCTTCCCGCCGTAGGCCTCCAGTGCCATCGCGGAGAGGAGGATCGCCTCCTCGAGGAGCCGCTCAGCCCGGACGAAGGCGAGGAACCCCACGGCCAGCGAGACTTGAGTCCCGTTGATCAGGGCTAGTCCCTCCTTCGGCTCCAAGGCGAGCGGCTCAAGCCCCAGCCGCCTTAAGACCTCCCTCCCCGGGAGGAGCTTGCCGTCGAGCTTGGCCTCGCCCTCTCCGATCAGGAGGAGTGCCAGATGGGCCAGCGGTGCGAGGTCGCCCGAGGCCCCAACTGAGCCCTTCCTCGGGATCGAGGGGTAGACCCGGCGATTCAAGAGCATGATGAGGTGATCGATGAGCTTAGGCCGGACCCCGGAGTGGCCCTTGAGCAAGGAGTTCACCCGGAAGAGGAGGGCCGCCCGGCTCGCCTCGTCCGGAAGGGGCTCCCCCACGGCGACGGCGTGGCTCCGGAGGAGGTTCTCCTGGAGGGCCCGCTGCTGCTCTTGGGGGATGAGGAGCTCGCTCAGCTTCCCGAAGCCGGTGGAGACGCCGTAGATCCGGTCACCGCGCGCGAGGGCCTCCTTCAAGGCCCGATAGGCCCGTTCGACCCGCGCGAGCCCCTCCTTAGAAGGCCGGACCTCCGCCAGGTTGAAGACCACCTCGTGGGCCTGCCTGACCGTCAGCCCGGCCCCTTCCAGCTCGACCACCGCATGGTCCATCTGCCTGCCTGAATATAGCGGCCTATCCGCCAAGCTGCAACCCTTGCAAGCTGGCACAGCCTTCGCCTAATATTCGAGCCGTGGAGTCCTTGATCACCGGGATCGGCCAGCTCGTCACGCCCCGCCCTCAAGGGAGTGAGCTGACGGTCCTCGAGGACTGCTACATCAAGATCAGCGGGGAGAGGATCGCCGAGCTGGGGCCGCTGGCTCGGGCCCCAGCCTGCCGGGAGGTGTTGGACGCAAAAGGTGGGGTGGTCCTCCCCGGCCTGGTGGACCCTCATACCCATGCGGTCTTCGCCGGGACGAGGGAGGAGGAGTTCCTCAAGAGATGCCGCGGCGAGCCCTATTCCGGAGGGGGTATCAGGGCTACGGTCGCGGCGGTCCGCCAAGCGGGCGAGGAGGAGCTCTATCAAAGCGGGAAGAGGTTCCTCCTGGAGATGCTCCGCTCGGGGACGACGACTGTCGAGGTGAAGAGCGGCTATGGCCTCGACCTGGAGAATGAGCTAAAGCTGCTGCGGGTGATCAATAGGTTAAACGAGGACCTGCCGCTCGATGTCATCCCGACCTTCCTCGGGGCCCATGCCGTCCCTGAGGGGAAGAGCAGCTCCGAGTATGTCGAGGAGGTCCTGGAGATGATCCCAAAGATAACAAATGGGGTGAAGCCGCTCGCCGAATTCTGCGATGTCTTCTGCGAGCCGGGGTTCTTCTCCGTCGAAGAGAGCCGGAGGCTCCTCCGGGCCTGCAAGGAGGCCGGACTGAAGTTGAAGCTCCATGCCGATGAACTTCAATATTCGGGTGGGGCGGAGCTGGCCGCGGAGCTGGGAGCCGTCTCGGCCGACCATCTCTTGAAGGTCTCAGATCAGGGAATTCAGCGATTGCGCCAAGCCGGGGTGATCCCGGTCCTCCTCCCGGGGACGGCCTTCATCCTGAATGCCGACTATGCCCCGGCGTGGCGCGCCACGAGGAAGATGCTCGCTGCCGGGCTCCCCGTGGCCTTGGCCACGGACTTCAATCCCGGGACCTGCCCGATCCACTCGATGCTCCTCATCATCGCCCTGGCGGTCTTGAGAATGGGGCTGACCGTCGAAGAGGCCCTCCTGGCCGCGACGCGGAACGGGGCTTGGGCCTTAGACCTCAAGGATCGGGGAATGATCGCACCGGGGCTGCTCGCGGACTTGGTGGTCCTCGACCTTGGGAATTATCGCCAGATCCCCTACTTCCTCGGCCATGATCTGGTTAAGTATGTCCTCAAGCGGGGCGAGGTAGTCTATGCGAATCCGCACTTATGCTAAGATCAACCTAGGCCTGAGGGTCCTCCGCAAGCGAGAGGACGGCTACCACGAGATCCAGACCCTGATGCAGAGCATCTCCCTCGCCGATGAGCTGGTAATCGAGCCGCGGCCTTCTGGAGTGACCTTGGAAGTGGAGCCGGACTTGGGGCTCTCTCCTGAAGAGAACCTTGTCTATCGCGCGGCCCGGCTGATCTTGGAGCGGTCGGGCTGCCGGGAGGGCGTCCATATTCGCCTATCGAAAGGGATCCCGGTCGGCGCAGGGCTGGGCGGCGCTAGCAGCGACGGTGCGGCCACCCTCGCCGGGATCAATGAGCTCTTCCACCTGAACCTTAGCAAGGAGGAGTTGAAGGCTCTGGGCTTAGAGCTGGGGAGCGATGTCCCCTTCTTCTTCGAGGGCGGGCTATGTCGAGCGACTGGGCGGGGTGAGATCCTATCCAAGCTCCCTTCGCCCCTCTCGGACAGCTTTATCGTGCTGCTCAAGCCGGCCTGCACCCTCCGGACTGCCGATGTCTATGCCGAGTTCGATCGGACAGGTGCAGGCGAGATGCCCCCGGCAGGACAGAAGCTTCGCACCGGCTTCAGCTATGATCTTATACACGCTGTAATTCGCCCACCACGGAGATGGTGGGGCCGGCCCCTCCGGAGCGTCCATATGGAACCTAGGAAGGTCAATGGGGGAGAGTTTGAGTATGAGCTCGATCTTGCCAACGATCTCGAAGGGGCTGCTTTGAGGCTCTGTCCGGAATTGAAAGAGTATCGTGCTTTTTTAGAGCGCTGGCAGGCCCGGGCTCAACATCCGCTCTTCTTCGGGATGAGCGGCAGCGGCCCGACATACTATGCCATCTCCTGGGCCTGGCGCAATGAGCTGCTGCCCGGACGGTGGTATAAGCGTAAGCGGCATACAGCCAAGTTGGTTAGGCGAGAGACCGAGCTTACGCGCTTTATGGAAGAGGCTTCAAGTGGACTTGGGGCTCAGGTCTTCTTGTGTCGGCCCACTCAAGTGGGGTATGAGCCCGAGCTGGAGGAGCTCCCATGATGATCGCCATCGATGGCCCGGCGGGGTCGGGGAAGACGACCCTCGGGCGGAGGCTTGCCGCGGAGCTAGGGTTCGAGTTCATCAATACCGGGGCGATGTATCGCGCCATCGCTTGGGGCTTTAAGCAGGGGCTGGAATTGGAGGAGATGGAGCTCGATCTTGAGGGGGAGCGGGTCTTCCTGAACGGGAAGGAGATCACTTCAGAGCTATACAATGAGGAGCTCGATCGATTAGCGAGCGAGGTAGCCCGCTCCCCGCGGGTCCGGGCCTTCCTCATCAAGAGGCAGCGAGAGCTGGCCAAAGGTCGGGATGTGGTGATGGAGGGGCGGGACATCGGGCGGGTCGTCCTCCCCGAGGCGGAGGTGAAGATCTTCTTAGAGGCCTCGCTCGAGGAGCGCGCGCGCCGGCGGTGGCGCGAGCGGGGCGGCTCGCTCGAGGAGACCAAAAAGGAGATAGAGGAGCGGGATCGACGGGACCGTGGCTTCGAGCGACTCATTCCAGCTCCCGATGCCATCGTGATCGCGACCGATGGACTCTCGATCGAGGAGGTGATCGAGCGGGCCCTCGAGGGGGTGCGGAAGGCCCTGAAAAAAGATGAGCAGGCTCAGCGAGAGCGCTAAGGCCACCTTTTACTTCGGCTGTGTTACACTCCTCCGACTCGTCTTTCGGCTCCTCTTCCGCTTGAGGGTCTATGGCCGGAGGAACATCCCGAAGGATGGGGCGATCCTCATCGCCCGCCACCAGAGCTATTGGGACATCCCCCTTTTAGCCGTGGCCGTGGGCGGACGACAGCAGATCCGGTTCGTGGCTCGGAAGACCCTGATGCGGAACCCCCTCCTGGCCCTCCTCATCCGCCTCTATGCGATCCCGATCGACCGCGAGAGCTTCCGCTTAAGTGACTACCGGAGAGTCCTGGCCGCGATCGAGGCCAAAGAGCTGGTCGGGATCTTCCCCGAGGGGACTACCAAGGGGGCGAAGGCCCCAAAGATCGGGGTCGCACGGTTCGCCGAGCGGACGGGCCAGAAGCTCCTCCCCGTAAGGCTCCTCGCCTCCGGCCCCTATCCTCCCCGCTATCCCTTCGGCTTCCCCAAGATCGAGGTCCGCTTCGGCCGGCCATTCCGCCTCGAGGAACTAGCGGGGGCCCTCCCGCCCGGACTGGGGCGGGAGGAGCGCTACCGGCGGTTGAGCCTGATGCTGATGGAGCGGATCGATCGGGTGGAGCGAGAGGAATAATAGTAATGGAGATTGAGCTCGTCCGGCCATACGGCTTCTGTTCGGGGGTCCGGCGGATCGTTGGGCTGATCGAGCGGCTCCTCCAGGAGCGAGGGAGGCTCTACTGCCTCGGCCAACCGATCCATAACCCCGGGGAGGTGGCTCGGCTCCAAGCGGCGGGGTTACAAGTCTTGCCCGAGCTGGCCGAACTCCCGGAGGACGGGCGGGGGGAGCCCTTCCTCATCCGAGCCCACGGGCTCTTGCCCGAGCTTAAAGCGGAGGTCGAGCGCCGAGGATATGAGATCATCGACGGGACCTGCCCGCTGGTGCTGGCCGCCCAGCGGCAGGCCCGCCGTCTCCTGGAGGAGGGCTACCGCCTGGTGATCGTCGGCCATCGGAGCCACCCTGAGGTCGAGGGCCTCCGCGCGGCGGGAGGTGCAGAAGCGGCAATCGTCCTCGAACCCGAGGGACTGGAAGTCGAGGCTATGAGGGGCCAAAGATTGGGCCTCCTCGCCCAGACCACGATCCTCCCGGAGCAGTTCGCGGCCGTAGTGGCGGCGGCCGCGCCACTCACCCACGAGCTGAAGGTCGTCAACACCCTCTGCCCGGAGACGATGCTCCGCCAGGAGGCGGTCCGCCGGGCGGCCCAAGGGCTGGAGATGATGCTCGTGATCGGCGGCAGGAATAGCTCGAACACCTCCCGACTCGCCGAGATTGCAGCCCGTTACACCAGATGCTACCATATAGAGGACCAGAAGGAGTTGGAAAGGAGGTGGTTTATCGGGAAGTCGCGGATCGGGATCTCGGGAGGGACCTCCACTCCCGAGTCGTCCATTCGGGCAGTGCAAGGAGAGATCTTAAGACTGATGGGTGGTGTGAACGATGGTGAAGAAGATGGAAGAGTTTGTCACGGACAGTGATGTCCATACCTACACGCGGGGGGACATCATCAAGGGCAAGGTCCTCCAGATCGGGGAGCAGGCGATCTCGGTCGATATCGGCTACAAGACTGAGGGGATCCTCCGCCCCAGCGAGCTTTCGCCCTTCCGGAACGGTCAGATCTCCGAAGGGGAGGAACTCGAGGTCCTCGTGACCTACATCGACGAGGAAGAGGGGACGGTCTATGTCTCGGAGAAGCAGGCCCTCTTCGAGCGGGTGATCTCCCAGCTCGAGGAGGCTTACCAGAAGGGGCTCTCGGTGAAGGGGAAGGTCGAGGCCGAGGTCCCCGGGGCCGGTTATCATGTGAATCTCTCGGGGATCCGGGCCTTCCTCCCCGGGTCGCACTTGGGGACTGACCTCCCTGGGGATATTAACAAGCTCCGGGGGCGCGAGGTCGACCTCCTGATCATCGAGCTCGACCGCTGGGAGAAGAACCTCGTCGTCTCCCACAAGCGGTATCTGGAGAAGCTGGAGGAGGAACGGAAGGAGCGGCTCTTTGCGAGCCTGGAGGAGGGGCAGGTCCGGGAAGGGGTGGTCAAGTCGGTCGTGGACTTCGGGATCTTCGTCGACATCGGCGGGTTCGAGGGGCTGGTCCATCGCTCGGAGATCTCCTGGAAGGATGTCCCCTTCCCGGCCCACAACTACAAGCCGGGCCAGAAGCTCCAGGTCAAGGTCATCGGCTTCGACCGGGAGAAGGAGCGGATCTCCCTCTCGATCAAGCGGCTCCGGCCCAATCCCTGGGAGGGACTGGCCACGCGCTACCCTGTGGGGAAGCGGGTGAAGGGGAAGGTCGTCTCGATCACCGACTTCGGGGCCTTCGTCGAGCTCGAACCGGATGTTGAGGGCTTGGTCCACATCTCCGAGCTCTCCTGGGGCTTCCCCGAGGACCCCCGTCAGGTCGTCTCCCTAGGCGAGGAGGTCGAGGTGGTCGTGCTCGGCTGCGACGAGAAGACTCACCGGATCTCGCTCTCACTCAAACGGGCCCAGCCGGACCCCTGGGAGACGATCGACAAGAAGTATCCCCAGGGGGCGATCGTCCGCGGGAGGGTCACCAAGCTGGCCGACTTCGGGGCCTTCGTCGAGCTGGAGGAGGGAGTCGAGGCCCTCTTGCACATCTCCGAGATGAGCTGGGAGCGGCTCAAGCGGCCGGATGAGCTCCTCAAGGAGGGGGACGAGATCGAGGCTAAGGTCCTGAAGAGCGATCGGGCCAAGCGGAAGATCCGCCTCTCCCTGAAGGAGCTAAAGGAAGACCCCTGGCACAAGTTCCTCGAGGAGTATTCCCTCAACTCGATCGTCCGGGGGAAGATCATCGAGCTCAAGGACTTCGGGGCCTTCATGCAGATCACGCCCGATGTCGAGGGCCTGATCCATGTCTCGGAGATCTCCGATGAGCGGATCTCCACCCCTCATGAGGTCCTCCATGTGGGGGACGAGGTCGAGGCCCGGATCATCGGGATCAACGAGGAGAAGCGCCAAGTCCGCCTCTCGATGCGGAACCTCGAGCCGGTCGAGCTCTATAAGGAAGGGCAGGGCCACGAAGCCCTCACGATGCGGGAGCACCTCCGGAGCAAGACGAAATAAGCCCAGCCTTGAAGCCCCTGGAAGGCCTGCTCGCGGCAGCTCTCTTCTATCTCCTCGGAGCGCTCCCCTTCAGCTACCTCCTCGGCCGGCTCGTCAAGGGGATTGACATCCGCGAGTATGGGAGCGGGAATGTCGGGGCCACGAATGTCGGACGGGTCCTCGGCTGGCGCTATTATCCGCTCGCCTTGGCCCTCGACCTGGGGAAGGGTGTGGCCGCGGCCATGCTGGCCCGCCACTGGGGCCTCCCGCTCTGGCT
>JBBIJD010000023.1:0-22520 GCA_037446135.1 Candidatus Fraserbacteria bacterium | reverse complement strand
CTTCGGCTTAAGCAGGCGGAGTTGGGCCTCAAGATAAGGCCAGCAGGCCTCGACCTCATCCTTCTGGGGCGTCCTGTTCAAGGGAGGGCGGCACTTGACCATATTGGTGATATAGACCTCTTCGCGCTTCAGCCCCGCCGACTCTAAGATCCGGTCGAGGAGCTGGCCCGCCGGGCCGACGAATGGCCGACCGGTCTGGTCCTCGACCTCTCCCGGCCCCTCACCGATGAAGACCAGCTCGGCCGGGATTGGCCCCTCCCCGGGGACGACCCGGCTCCGGCTCTCTTTAAGCCGGCAGCGCTGACAGCCGCTCATCAGCTCGACCAGGCCAGCGAAGTCCAGCCGGCTCAGCTCCGGCTCATGCGCGGAATTGAAGAGCGACTTCATCGGGCTCGCCTCGATCGGGGGCTCATAAAGAGATTGGAGCGGGTGACGGGATTCGAACCCGCGACATCCAGCTTGGGAAGCTGGCGCTCTACCACTGAACTACACCCGCTCGCACCGATCATTATAGCACACTCCCACAGGGGAGGCAAGGGGTTAATCCGCCTCGGCCTCAGCCACGGGCTCGGACCAGCCCTCGGGAGGGAGCCGGATCTCTTGGATGTAGATGTCGACAGCACTCACCCGCAGGCCGGTCATCTCCCTGACCCGCTTTGTGATTTGCTCCTGGATCTCCTGGGAGAGGAGGGGGATCGGCTCGCCGTAGCGGAGGGAGACACGGAGGCTGAACCGGACGGTCTCATCATCCTCGAGCTTCGTTTCCACCCCTTTCCCCCGGCCACCGATGAGCAAGGCCGCCGGGCCTGGCGGGCCCGGCTCGCGGACCTCGGCGACCGCGCGTTCGGCGATCGCGGCGAAGACCTCGTCCGCGATGATGAGCCGCCCCAAGCTCCCGAGCGGACGGCTGGCCCGACGCTGCTTCTCTCCCCCCTTCTCCGCCATCAGTGGCCTCCTTTATGGTCGGGATCGATTATAGGCTCACAGAGTGGGAGGGGCAAATCAGCTCGGAGGGGCAGTGATCCCTTCATCTCTTAACTGAACTGAGGAGCGAGTCGACGGCCCGGTCGAGCTGGAGCAAGTCGGGAGAGGGGAAGCGGGGCCGGGGGGAGGGTTTGATGGAGATAGTGCTGATGGGAATAGGATTATCTCCATGGGAGAAATCCTCGAAGGGGACTTGCATTTCGTGCGGGGATGCCTTATAATAGGGCCATCTCACAAAAGAAGGAGTGAGGTCGATGAACAAGAAGGAACTGGTCGAGCAGCTGGCCAAGCGGACGGGCTTCACCAAGAAGGACGCGCGATTGGCGTTGGATTCGATGGTCGATGTGATCACCAACGCCCTGGCGAACAACGAGGAGGTGACGATCACCGGTTTCGGGAAGTTCGCCCCCAGGCCGCGCCGCTCCTCAAGGAGGATCAACCCCCAGACGAGGGCGCGGATCACCGTCCCGAGCAAGGTCGTCCCCGGATTTAAGGCGGGGAAGCACCTCCGGGAGAAGGTCATGCGGAGCTTGAGGGTGATGGAGGTCGGCGGGAAGCTCCAGGTCCGCCGCTAGACTAGGCCGATTCTGGGCTAGGAAAGGGGTCGGGGGGCAGACAGTAGTAGGCTGCCCCCCGACATTTATGTATGGAGGGAGAGGCTAGTTATTTCCCCTTCTCTTCGCGCTCGACGAACTCGAGGATCGCCTTCACCACGAGGTAGTTGACCGAGCGGTCCTTCTCCTTTGCCAGCCTCATCAGCCGCTCGATCGGCTTCTCCTTCAGCTTCTCCTGAGGGATGTAGATCGACAGCTTATCGCGTCGCATCTCGGCCATGGTAAACCTCCTCATTATATAAAGATTCCCGCTCCCAGGGAGCAGGCTAAGCCAGGGGCGATTATAACAGAGGCTCGCAATCTTGTCAATCCGATATTTAAAGTAAGTTATAAAAGGGGGTTCACCCCTTAGGCCAGTCTTGGAGGTCTAGTCTGAACAATTCCTCGAGCCGGACCTTGAGGGCCCTCGCCAAGCGGTAGCTGTTCCGGAGGGAGATGTTCCGCTTCCCCCGCTCGAGGTCGCTGATGTAGCCCTGATTGAGGCCGGTCCGGCGGGCGAGGGCGGCCTGGGTCAAGTGCCGCTCGCGCCGGAGCTGGCGGAGCCGCTGGCCGAAGGAGCGCAGGAGCCAGGCCTCGGAGGGCTCCCCGGCGGAGGCGAGCCCCCGGTCGATTAGCTCGAGGGCTCGCTCCAGGTCGAGCGGCTTCTCCAGGTAGCCCAGGAGCCCCGGCTGCTCCGCGGCCGGCCGCCGCCCGTAGGCGGTGATCACCAGGAACTTGGCCTCAGGGGCCAGTTGGCGGAGCTGGGGGATGAGCTCCAGTCCGTCGCCGTCTGGGAGACGGAGATCGAGGATCGCCAGGTCAGGCGGGGAATGGGCGCTCTTGGCCAAGCCCTCCTGGGCAGTATAGGCCGTCTCCACGGTGTAGCCACGATCGGTGAGGATGTCCCTTAATGTCTTGCACATCCCGATCTCATCATCGACCACCAGGACCCGCGGGCTCCGCTCCATCTCAATCTCCCTTCCGCGGCAAGCGGATGGTCACCCGACTCCCCCGTCCCAGCGCGCTCTCGAAGCTGATCCGCCCGCCGTGGGCCTCGATGATCTGCTTGGTGATCGTCAAGCCCAGCCCTGTCCCCTGGGCCTTGGTGGTGAAGAGCGGCTCGAAGACCCTGGCGGCCTCCTCCGGTGGGAGGCCGGGGCCATCGTCCTCGAACTCCAGGGCCGCCTCGCTCCCCAGGGGGTAGGCCCGGATCTGGAGCTTCCCTCGCCCTCCGAGGGCCTCGATGGCGTTCACGACGATATTCTGGCAGGCCTGGAGGAGCTGCTCCCGGTCGGCCTCGACATGGAGAGGCTCTGCGGGGAAGGCGCGGCGCAGCTCGAGCCCTCTGGGGAGATCGAGCTGCTCGATCAGCCGATCGATGAGCGAGCGGAGCTCGACCCTTTCGAACTTGAGCGGCCGCTGGTAAGTGAAGTTCAAGAGGTCCGCGATCCTTCTATCGGCCCGCTCGACCTGCTGCTCGATCAGCTCCAGGTGCTCACGGGCCTCTCGTCCGCGTAGCCGGGTCTTCAAGTAGAAGGCGGAGTTCTTGATCACCCCTAGCGGATTCCGCAGGTTGTGGGCGATCGCCCCGGCGAGCTGGCCGAGGGTGGCCAGCCGCTCCGCGCGGAGAAGCCCCTCCTGGGCCCGCTTGAGCTCCTCATAGGAGGCCTCGAGGCGGCGGAAGAGGCGGGCATTCTCCAGGGCCGTCGAGAGGTGCCGGGCGAAGAGCTCCAAGGCCCCAAGCTCATCCTCGTCCATCTGCGCCAGCGTGGCGGTCATCAGCCAGCGGGGCTCCCCTCCGAGCGGGAGTGGGGCGTAGAGGACTCCGCGGACCCTCTCTTCCATCGTCGGGATGAGCTCGGGATGGGAGCGGTAGAGTCGGGAGAGGAGGAGGCTCCCCTCCAGGTCCGAGCTGGCGACGATCCTGTGCTCCTTGAGGGCCTGTTCGACCAGCGGGCTCTGGGAGATCGGGGCCCGGAACTCCCCCGGCCCGCTCCCCAGGAGCTCATACAGGGTCATGATCTCCTCCGGCGGGATCGAGCTATACCTCCGGAGGAGGGTCTCGCCCTCCACGGCCCAGAAGGTGAGGCGGAACCCGGCCCGAGCGAGCTCCGCCGCGGCCAGCTCGAGGAGCCCCTCCTCATCGAGGACCCCTTGGATCTTCAGGGCCACCCGGCTTAAGGTCCGGAGGGCTTCCTCCATCCTCTTCCGCTCAGTGATCGGCATCACCACCTCCAGGGCAGCGATGATCTCGCCCCTCTCATCCCGGAGCGGGGTGGCCACGAGCTTGGACCAGACCGTCCGCCCTGCCTTATCCTTCCCCACCGCTTCGGTCTCGGCCCGCTCCTCGCCCGTCTCGAAGACCCTCCGGACGGCGCACCAGGGGCAGACCTTCGGCTGCCGGTTATAGGCCTCATAGCAGGGCTTCCCCTCGACCTCGCCGAAGACCTCCTTGAGGTAGTCGTTCGCCCAGATGGTCCGATAATCTTTCGAGATGATCGCCAGCCCCGCCCCCATCGCTTCGGTCACGAACCGGAGCCGGTCCCGCTCGGCCTCCAACTCCGCCGTCCGCTGGGCCACCTCCTCCTCGAGGTTCTGGTAGAGCTCGGCATTGGCGAGGGCCACGACCAGTTGATCCGCCAGGGCCTCGAGGACGATGGCATCGGTCTCATCGAATGCATCGGCCTGGACGCTCTCGACATTGATCCCACCGATCACCAGCCCGTCTCGCTTCATTGGGACACAGAGCTCGGAGCGAGTCTCAGGGAAGAAGGCTTCATAACGCGGGTCACTGCGGACATCATTGACGAGCGCCGTCTGGCCATGGCGAGCGACCCAAGTGAGGAGCCCGCGCTCGCTGAGCGGGAGCCGGGCATCCTTCGGCCCCCGGCGGGAGTAGTGGCCGGCCCAGGCCCGTCGGACCAGCTCCTGCCGCTCATGATCGACGGAGAAGATCAGGACATCGTGGTAATTGAAGCTCCGTTGGATCTCGGCCGCCGCCTCGGCGAGGAGCCGCTCCGGGTCGAGGATGGAAGAGGCCCGTTTCGCGATCGCGCTCACGAGCCGAAGTTGCGCGAACCGCCGCCGCTCCCGCTGGAGGAGTTGATAGCCCTCGACCACCACCCCGAGCTGGTCCCCGAGCCGCTGGAGCAGGGCCAGCAGCTCGTCAGGGACGGTTCTGCAGGAGGGGGAGAGGAGATAGAGGAGGGCAGTGATCTCCCCTCGGGCCCGGAGGGGGACGATGATCGTCGTCCGGAGGCCCGCTTCGCGGAGGGCGGGATGGGTCACCCTTGGGTCCTGGGCCAGGTCCTCGATGAGCATCGCTCTCCCTTGCTCCAGGAGCGGGCCGCTCAACCCCTCGCTGAGGTGCGCGAGCTCCTCGAGGATGGCCGGTGAGATCCCCCGGAGGATCTGGGGCTGGGGGAGGAGGGCCTTCCGCTCCCGCGTGACGATCGTGAGGCCCCCGCTCTTGAAGCCGACCAGCTGGAGGACGAAGTCCAAGGCCCCTTCCAGCCGGTCTTTGAGCTCGACCGGCCGGTCGAGGAGCTCCAGGAGGCGGGCGCAGAGCTCCTTCTCTCGGCGGAGACGGGCCAGCTCCACAAGATCGGGGTTCGTGGCGGTCATCCCTGGTTCCACCATCAGATCAGCCCTCAAGCAAGTGGGCGCGAAGCCCTTATGACCTCGATTATATATCGTGAGAGGCGGCTAAGCGAGCCGGACTGGACTAAGGCCGGAGGAGAGAGGCGAGCGGGCCGAGGTCGTAGATCTTGCCCTCATCGGAGACGGGGTAGACCCGGAAGGCCCCCAGCCGCTCCTCCCCGAGGAGGGGTGAGAGAGCCCGCTCCTTAGTCAGGTCGGTCCCGCGGACGAGGAGGTTGAAAGAGGGCTGGACCAGGAGCCTCCTCTGGCGATACTCCCCGAGCAGGAAGGCCTTGTAGGCCTCGACTCGCCCGGTCCGGCTCCGCAAGCCGACCGCGGGATGCTCATGGCCGATGAGGACCGATTCTACTCCGGTGAGTTCATCCTCATCCGGCTCGCGGTCGCCATGGATGATGAGGAGCCGCTCTTCTTCGTCTTTAAGGGCTTCTTGGACCGAGAGCTGGCGCTCTGAGTCGCCCCGGCCGAGCGATTTGATGTGCGTGTCATGGTTCCCGCGGATGAGGATCAGCTCGCGGAAGCTGGCGGAAAGGCCCTTCAGAAACTCTTTGGCCTCGTGCTCTTCCTTGAGGGAGAGCGGGGCGAACCGGTGCTTCAGGTCACCATTGATGATCAGCCGCTCGATCGGCCCGAGCCGATCTAGAATCCCTTCGAGCCGGCCCTTGACCTTCCGGAGATGGCCCGGTGGGAGGAGGACCCCCTCCCGTCTCAGGGCCTCTTCATACCCCAAATGGAGGTCGGCGATCACCAAGGTCCTTCGCTTGGGGAGATAGACGGCCAGATCGATGAGCCAGAGGTCAGGGAAGAGCATGAATGGTTCCATCCCCGACCATTATACTGGACTGGCGGATTTGACCCCCCTTAAGGGAAGTTATACCCTCAGTCAGCGCGAGGTGATGGCCCTTGGGCAATTCTGATTGGCTTGAGAAGGTGGATTGGGAGGCCTACCGCGAGGAGGCGGCTTCTCTCCTCTCCGAGCTGATCCGGCTCGACACCTCGAACCCGCCGGGGCGGGAGACCGAGGCCGCACGGTATCTGCGGCGGCTCTTCGCGAAAGAGGGCCTCCAAGGGGAGGTCCTGGAGCCCGAGCCGGGGCGGGGGAGCTTCTATGCCCGGCTCGAGGGGCGGCGAGTGCCCGGCCCGAAGCTGATGCTATTATCCCATACCGATGTCGTCCCCGTGGCCGACCCTTCAAGGTGGGAGAAGCCCCCCTTCAGTGGGGCCGTGGCTGAGGGGTATCTCTGGGGCCGGGGCGCACTGGACATGAAGTGCCAGACGATCACCGAGGCTTTAACTATCTTTCTCTTCAAGCGGCTGGGCCTCAAGTTCGCTGGCGAGCTCATCTACCTCGCCACGGCCGACGAGGAGCGCGGCGGGGAGAAGGGGGTCGGCTGGCTCAGCCGGGCCCATCCCGAGCTGCTGAGAGTAGACTATGTCCTCAATGAGGGTGGCGGGGAGCCCATTCCGGTCGGGGGGAAGCTCTTCTACGCGATCGAGACGGTCGAGAAGGGGCTCCTCTGGGTAAAGGTCCGGGTCAAGGGCCGCTCCGGCCACGGCTCGGTCCCCCACGAGGAGAACGCCCTGGTCAGGGCGGCCGGGCTGATCGACCGCTTAGCTCACTACAAGTTCCCGAAGAGGCTCGATGAGACGGTCAGGGAGTTCGTGACCAAGGTCTTCGGGGCCTTAGGCCCCGAGGGGGAGCGGCTCAAGGCGGCGCTCCTCGATCCCAAGGTCGAGCCGGACCTCCGCCCGCTCCTTGAGGGGACGGACCTCGAGCCGGAGGCACTGAACGCTTTCATCCGGACCACGGTCTCCCCGACGATGATCCAGGCCGGGGTGAAGGAGAATGTGATCCCCGACTCCTGTGAGTTCGTCCTCGACTGCCGTCTCCTCCCCGGCTCCGCGCGGGAAGAGGTCGAGGCGAAGATCGAGGAGTTCGCCCGAAAGCTGGGGCTCGAGTTCGAGCTGGAGGTCTTGCAATACCATCCCGCCTCGGGCTCGCCGCTCGGGACCGAGCTCTATCGGGCGATCGAGCGGGCCCTCCACGAGGAGTTCCCGGGGAGCGAGCCGGTCCCCTTCCTCCTCACGGGTGCGACCGATTCGAGGTTCTTGAGGGAGCTAGGAGCTTTGGCCTACGGCCTCTGTCCGCTCTCGACCAAGACCACGATGCAGGACCGGCTGAGGATGATCCACGGGGACAATGAGCGGATCGACCTCGAGAGCCTCGAGCTCCAGGTCCGGGTCTTCACCAGGGTCGCGGCCGAGCTCCTCCGGGCCGAGGCCTGATCTGACCTGATCGATCTGAGCCTTGCCTCCTTCTAAGAGCCGGACTATCATCGGGGCCATGAGGCCGCTCAAGCTCCTCCTCCTGCTACTACTCGTGCTCCTCGGCTTCAGTCTCCCGGCCCTCGGCTCGAGCTCGGTGCGGGTCCTCATCGGGCTGGACCTCACCCATAACCAAAGCCCAGGCCGGGCCGCCGGGAGCCCGAGCCCGACCTTACTGGCCTTGGCCGAGCTGGCCGCACTCGGGGCCAGGATCGAGCATCGCTACCAGTTCATCGATCTCGTCCTCGTTGAGCTCCCTGAGGAGGCCCTCCAGCAGCTGGCCTCCAGCCCTAGCCCTTATATCCGGTTCATCGAGCCCGATCGGGAGGTCGCGGCCCCGGAGCCGCTTTTGGCTCAGGAGCTGAAGCTCACCTGGGAATGGCTCCCCTGGGGAGTAGACCGGATCGATGCTGAGGTGGTCCATCATCCCCCGAGGAGGGGGCTACGAGCCCTCGTCTACCTAGCACTGGCACTCCTCGGGCTCAGGCCCAGGCGGAAGAAGTGGAGGTGGGCCATCCTGGGCCTTTTAGCCCTCTGGTTGGCCCTGCTTTTGGCCGGCTGCGAGCCCCCTTACATCCGGATCAGGCCGGATAGCCAGGGCTATGAGGGCGAAGGGGTGAAAATCGCCCTCCTCGATAGCGGCATTGACCCGGACCATCCCGACCTTAGGGTGAACTATCGCGGCGGATACGACTTCGTGAACCTTGATCCTGAGCCTTGGGACGATAACGGCCATGGGACGGAGGTGGCGGGAGTCCTCGCGGCTGCGGAGGACGGCTTCGGCTTAGTCGGCGTAGCCCCGCAAGCCGAGCTCTACGCGGTCAAAGTCCTGGGAGGGAACGCCCACGGGGCGATCAGCGATGTCGTGAAGGGGCTAGAATGGGCCATCCAGCATGGGATGGATGTCGTGAACATGAGCCTCGGGACCCCTGAGGATTCCCAGGCCCTAAGGGAGGCCGTGAGGGCCGCCTGGGCGGCCGGCTTGGTCCTGATCGCCCCGGCGGGGAATGAGTCGTCCGGGGCCGTCCTCTTCCCCGCGGCCTACCCCGAAGTGATCGCGGTCTCGGCCACCACCAAGGCCGACCGGCTCGCTCCCTTCAGCAACTTCGGCCCGGAGGTGGACCTCGCCGCCCCGGGGGAGGAGATCCCCACTACCTATCCCGGCGGGCGCTATAGGCTCGCGAGCGGGACCTCCTTCGCTGCGCCCCATGTCGCGGGCGCGGCCGCGCTCCTCATCTCCTCCGGGGTCAGGGATAACCGTGAAGTCCGGGAAAGGCTCGAACAGGCCGCGGAAGAGCTCGGCCTGCCCCGAGAGGAGCAGGGCTCCGGGCTGGTCAATGCCGCGGCCGCCGTCCTGGGCTTAGGCTTAAAGCAGGGCGATTGAGCTCAGCCACCTCGTTGCGGCCCTGCTCTGGGCTAGTTATAATCAAATCCGGATGAAGACGAAGGTCGAGACCAGAGGCCCCACGACTAGAGTGGTCGAGGTCGAGCTCCCTCCGGAGGTCGTGGCCCGCAAGTTGGAAGAGGTCTATCGCCATGTAGCCCAGCAGGTGAGGCTCCCCGGCTTCCGGCCCGGAAGGGTCCCGCGTCCTCTGCTCGAGGCCCAGTTCGGGAGGGACTTCCTCTACCGCGACTCCCAGGAGGAGCTGATTCAAGAGTATCTCCCCCAAGCGCTCAAGGAGCTGGAGCTCCGCCCGGTCGGGGAGCCCCAGGCCAGGGTCCTCCAGTTCGAGGAGGGGAAGCCCTTCATCTTCCAGGCCGAGGTCGAGGTCCTCCCCGAGGTGGAGGTCGAGGATTACCTGGGGATCGCAGTCGAGGCCCTCCCCGAGCCGGAGGTGACCCAAGAAGAGCTTGCAGCTCAGCTCGACCGCCTCCGTCGGGAGCATGCGGTCCTCCTCCCCAAGGAGGATAAAGCCAAGGCCGAAGTAGGGGATGTGGCGATCGTGAGCGAGCGAATCGTTGATGCTCGTGGGCGGACCATTCGGGAGGGCCGGGAGGTGGAGTGGGAGATCGAAGAGGGCGATAAGCTCCTAGGGAAGGGGGTCGGAGAGGAGCTCGAGCTCCCATTGGACGGGGGCCAGAGGGCTTTGCTCAGGATCGAGGAGCTCAAGCGGGTCGAGCTCCCACCGCTCGATGAGGCCTTCGCCAAGGAGCTCGGCTACGCCAGCCTCGCGGAGCTGGAGGCCCATCTCCGCGCGGACCTGAAGGAGCGACGAGCACAGGAATATGCCTGGCAGATGAAGCTCCGGGTCCTCGACGAGCTGATCGACCGGACCCCGCTCGCCGTCCCGGAGAGGCTGGTCGAGACCTCCCTCCAGGAGGACCTGGAGTTGCTCAAGGAGCGGGGGCTCCCCCTCCCCAAGGAGGAGGCCCTGGCGGAGGAGCGCCGCCGGCGGGTGAGGGCTATCAAGCGGGAGTTGGTCCTCCAGGCCGTCAAGCGCCGCGAGGGACTAGAGCTCTCGGAGGAGGAGTTCGAGGCCGCTTTAGCTGAAGAGGCCGCCCGACAGGGGCTCTCGCCGGCTAAGTTCAAGGGGCTCCTCGAGCGGGAGGGCAAATTGAAGGAATTCCGCCGGAAATTGGAGGATGAACGGGTCCTCGATTTCCTCTACAAGAACGCGAAGATCACGGGCAGAAAGGTGAGCGAGCGAGGATGAACAGCAATGGCGGTGACCTGAGGTTCAGGATGCAGATCCCGTTCGTGATCGATCGGACCGGCCAGTTCGAGCGGGTCTATGATATCTACTCCCGGCTCCTGGAGGAGCGGATCATCTTCGTCAAGGATGTGATCGACGATTACATGGCGGACCTGGTGATCGCCCAGATGCTCTTCCTCGACTCCAAGGACTCCGAGCGGGAGATCAACCTCTACATCAACACCCCCGGGGGGCTGGTGACCGCCGGGCTGGCGATCTACGATACGATGCAGTTCGTCAAGAGCCCAGTCAAGACGATCTGCATCGGCCAGGCCGCCTCGATCGGGGCGGTCCTCCTCGCGGCCGGGACCAAAGGGAAGCGCTATTCGCTCCCGAACTCGAGGATCTTGATCCACCAGCCGATGGGGATGGCCCAGGGCCAGGCGACCGATGTGAAGATCCACGCCGAGCACCTCCTGGAGGTCCGGGACCAGATCAATCGGATCTTGGCTCAGCATACGGGCCAGCCGATCGAGCGGATCGAGAAGGATACAGACCGAGACTTCTTCATGACCCCGGAAGAGGCCCAAGAATACGGGATCATCGACGAGATCATCCGCCCGAAGAAGAACACTAAGTAAAGTAAAATAAGAGCGAGAACCCAGTGGCCTCAGGCCCGGAGCTTCGGTCGTCTCCGGCCGGTTAGGGGTTCGATATGAGCCTCCTCTTGCGCACAAGGCGGCAGTGTGGGCTTGGCCTTCCTATGGCTTCTTCCGCCTCCGCCACTTCTCCCGATCCACTATGAAGAGCGTCCCCTTGAACCCTTCCTCCTCGGTCTCCGCCAGCAGTTTCCCTAAGGTGGCATGAACTTCCCGGGAGTCCCGATAAGTCATCTTCAGAACGATGATCCCCTGGTGTCGCGATGGAGGGAACCGCCTGATATCGCCGAACTCCAGATCACGAGTGAGAAGAACAGCACCCAACGCCTGGGCCTGAGAGAAGATTAGCGGGTCTTTAGCACCCTGCAGACCTAGCTCCTTGACCGTCGTTACCTCCCATCCCCGATCCCGCAGGAAAGCTACTGTGCAGTCGAAGATGCATTCATCAGCGAGGAATCTGATCATCTTCAATTGACGCCATGCAGATCTCCTCGTTCTTGACCAAGGAGTTCGCATAACGGATGCAGGCGAGGATATCCTCTTCCGTGAGATGGGAATAGCATCTTGCGATGATCTCCCGTGGGCTCAGGCCCTCGCCCAAGAGCTCCAGGACCATGTGCACGGGGATCCGCGTTCCGGCGATGACCGGCTTCCCGAAACAGATCTCAGGATCGAGGATGATCCTCTCGGCGATCTTCATCATCGGCTGTCCCTCCTTCGTCCTCGCGCAAAGATTATATCGTAACTATGAGGGAAGTCTCCAGAGGCCAGGGAGAGCGAGTCAGGTCAGTCCCCAAAACCACAAGGCCCTAAGCCTTCAAGCAGGCCCGGGGCCTCGCTCGTTTCCGGCCAGCTTGGGGCTCGAGGCTGGATGCCGCGCCCTTCACGCTCCCCAGTTTATGACCACTTCCCGACGCGGATAGTCGATCGTAACGACATGATCGGCAAGCAACGATCCCCCGATCAATGAGTCCTCCGAGGCAGTGAATACCACAAAGATCTCCCTCTCCTCCCCGTCGAAGATGACCTCTCCTAGGAATACATCTTCACTAATCGTGCGGCCATCAGCCAACTCGAACTCATCGGTAAAAGCATACTCAAGTGAGATGTCAGCGATATATCGCAGGGAGAGACAAAGATATCCACTGAAACCTGTATCTACTATGGCTTCGATCTCCTTCAAGCGCCCCGCCCTCTTTAGAACCAGCCCGATGACCGGTTCAAGCAGATCCGTTACTCTCCCTCGAATCACCTCATGCTTATCTCCTCTTCAACTTATGGGCGGCGGCGTAGCCGATCCTGATGAGGTGGAATACCTTATCTGGATGCTTCTCCTTAGCCTTCAGGTAGGCCTCCATGTCCGTATCCCCTATAAAATAATCTCCGCTCTCGACTTCAATCATCATGTATTTCCCCTTGTAAGCGGGCTCCAGCTCATCCTTTATCTCGCTATACCGCTCCCAAGCGAGCTTGCTCATCTTCTCCGTTGAGTATCTCGCTCTGGATTTTAACCGCTCCAGCTCCTTCTTCTCATCCCTAGCCATGCCTGTTGCATCCCTCACTTCAGTGCTCTGCCGAGCTCGATCGGCTCCGCCAGGGAGATTATACCGTAGGGCTGAGGCTGGGCTCAAACAAGGTGAGAGAGGAGGCTAAATAGAGGTGGGCTTAACGATAAGCTTCCCGTCGGTGCCTCACCCGCTGTAGACCACGACCTCGTCTATGTCATCGTCAACTTTTAGTCCCTCAGGGCGGATCCTCCAGCTCTTCGGGCCAATCTTTCTGCATCCCCAAGGCCATGGATCATCAGCTAGACCGGCGATGACGCGGATCGCCTTCGGAAAGCAGCTCTTCAGGCAGCTTATCGGTGTCTTCCTCCTTGGCCTTGGCCAGAGCTAGCGCATCCTCTAGATCCTCGAGAAGCTCTTGCACAACATCGTCGGGAAGCTCCCTGATCAGCTTCTCTGCGCGCTCCTTGACCTTACTCATCATCTGATCCCTCTCTCAACTTCTTGGCGGAGTATTCTAGCTAGAGAAGCCGATCAAATTCAAGGAAGGGCTCGAGATTGTGAAATCAGTTAGCAAAAACTAAGAGGTCCGGGGCCTCCGTCGCCTCCGGCCAGCTTAGGGCCATGGTTCAGGCCAGATGTAGGGTTATGGCTCCCTCCTCTCCTTTAGCCTCATTCTTCGGGCCCCGCCCACGACGACCCTGACCCTGGGCTGCCCGTATCCGTCGATATGGCCTTCGATCACCGGCGCACCCAAGCCGCTCGGCGGCCGATCCTGACTATGTAGAAGACACTACCTGGATGCTTAGCAGAGGCCTTCTCATCAGCCTCCTGGATGGTCGTCCCTAGGAAATAGTCACCGCTTTCTACCTCGATCGCGACAAATTGGCCCGGGTGCTCTACCTCCAGTCTGTCTCGGGGGATTATACAGGGGGTCACACCGGGACTCAACGATGGAGTGCCAACCTTGCCGCTAACAAACTGAGCAACTGCCGGTGGGCAGCATTGTAAAAAACCAAGAGGCCCCAAGCCTTCGCTAAGCCCGGGGCTTCGCTTGCCCCCGGCCAGCTTGGGGCTATAGGGGGGAGATTGATGTATGCTTGCAAGACCCGACCTTCTGTGACCTTCTGACCCGAAGGATCGTGGCTAAACAGTGATCTCTTGAGGGCCGTAGCCAGCCCGCCCTACACCGCTGCCCCAGGCCCAGGCGAAACTTCGTATCTCACAGGCAGTAGCCTCTCCAAACTTAAATGCTTGGAAGCATCGAGAATCTCGATGCCGACAATCCGGTCACCTTCCCCGAGGTCTAGTACGATGTCCTTGGAGAGCCGTTTGTTGATCACCTGCTGCTTCCGGTCGTCCAGGCGCAGGTAAAGCAAGTCCGTCTTAGCATTATACAGGATCTGCATCTTCTCCCTCCCATCTCCCGTAGAAGACATAGACTGTCACAGTTATTATAGCATCACCCTCGATAGTATAGAATACTTCCACCCTCTTTTGCTCATAGTACTTACCATGTCGTTTCTGCTTGAAGTCATAAACCTTGGCCTTCCCCATTCGCCCATACTTGCCCGAGATGGGGAATCCGGTATTGATCACATCTTTAATCTCCTCTTCGCTCGCCCCTCGTTCCTCAGCACGCCTCAGGGTATGCGGATCGATTCGGATTTCCATCCTTGATCGGCCTCAATGGCTTTCAAAAAATTCTACACCTCATGCTCGTTAGCGTGCAAGCGGGGGGACTATAAAACCAAGAGACCCCAAGCCTTTAAGCAGGCCCGGGGCCTCCGTCGCCTCCGGCCAGCTTGGGGTTAGAGGCCGGAAGCCACATTCCTCGGCGACTTCAAGGAGGAGTTGATCAGCGCATACGAATTCGAGTTTATCCTTCACTCCCTCCTGGAGCGCTAGAGCCGTTGCCAATTGAAGAGAGTCCAAGGTGCGCAAGGCGAACCGATCACCATGGTCTTCTAGAAGGCCTATCGCCTTCTGGAGATGGGTGGAGCTGATTGGGATCACCAGAAATCTTCCTTCCAGGATGTCAGAGTTGAGGAGATTGGTCGCATCGAATCTGTCTTCTATCGTGATGACCCCCGCGCGGAGCTTCCTGAAGAGAGCAGCGCGGAACTCAACGAGGGAGAGCTCGGAGATATAGACCTTCCCTCCCTCTGGACCCTCGATGATCCTCTTGACCCGATCAGTTCCTTTCTCTTCATGGTAATACTTGATCAGGGCACTCGTGTCCAGAAAGTAGGAGGGCATGCGGTCCTAAATCCTCTCCTCTCGTTCCCTGACGATATCCTGAGCCCAATTCCCGCCGCCCTTGCCACTGAGCCGCCGACGCAAATCCTCATGAGAGACGACCCGCTCGGGGTTAAACTCGGCCTTGAGATACTCCAGCGTTGACGGCCCTCCAGGCTCTCTGCCGGGGTGAGGCTTGTTGATGGCCTCCTCAACGGCCTCCCTTATCAACCGCTTTAGATCGTTGAGTGTTAGGTCTGTAATGCGCTTGGTGTTCCGCATTTCTACCCCCTTCGCTGCTCTGGCCGCTCAGAGATTATACCAGAGGGTCACGCTGGGGAGCAAAAGCGGAAGGCAGACAAGCGCAGTGCCGCCCTGAGGCCCACGATCGCTAAAAACCAAGAGGCCCCGAGCCTTCGCCAGGCCCGGGACCGCGCTCGGCTCCGTCAAGTTGCTGATCACGAGGCAAGGGTTCTACTGAGCGGCGAGAGCCTTTGGATTGCAGGTATAAACTACTAACTCCTCGACCCGAGCGAAATCGGCATCTGTGGTGATGATCGTGTTTACGCCAGAGGCCAGAGTCGCATGGGCATGGATGGCATCTCGCGGGAATAGACCATAGTTGGCCATCAAGCCCAAGGCCCCTAATACTTGCTCGAAAGCCATCTCTATCATGAAGAGGTGCGGCAACTCCAGGATCCTTGCGGTTGCTCTCTCAATATCTCTTGTATAGCCTTTAATGATTGCTGCTTCACTCCTTAGCTTCTGATGCCAACCCTTCAGTCCATAATCTCTAATGGCAAAGGCCTTCATCAGGGCGAACCAGATCTCATCCAATCCCAAAGTGGAGAGGATCAAGATCGTCCCTTTCTCCTTCAGGCGTTCAGCAAAATCCTTTACTTCCCGATGAAACTTGGCATCGGACAGGATCAGGTTCACCAAGAAGGAAGGATCGAGGTAGCCGATGGAAGGGGGCTCCGTTTTAAAATCCAAGACCTTCGTCATGCTCTGTCCATCTCTTCTTGATTAAATCCTCAGCGTCGATCTCCCTGCCAATGCTGAACATGCCGGTCAGCTCTGCCCAAGGATCACCGGTCTCTGCCACATAGCCTAAATGGATGACCTTCATGTGTCTGCTTATGGCACGAACCTCGTCCGGGACAGGGTATTCCTTTTGCATCTTGACTCCCTCCTCCTAAATACTCCCGCTTGGGCAGCCTAGCCGTCCGCTACCTATTTAGATTATAAGCCGATCTCGCTCTCAATTCAAAGCTGAGGAAGGACAAAATAGACCTTAGGAGAAAAAACCAAGAGGCCCCGAGCCTTCGCCAGGCCCGGGGCCTCCGTCGTTTCCGGCCAGTTTAGGAACTACAGGCTGAGGGGTGCGTTGATCAACTCTGTCTGACAAACTCCAGGTTCTCGATCCTTGATCGGACAGGCCCCAAGCGCCCAATCTTCACCAGGATGAGGGGCTTACCCTCCCTGGCCGCCCGCTCTTGACCGAGCTTCCGGCTCCACTCATTGAAGGCAGAATCCCCCTCCAATTGGAAACAGATCACGGCCTCGGCGGGTATTTGCTCCTGAAATTCAGGATGTTCCAGTAGATAGCGCTCAAATTCAAATACGAGCTCCATGTTCCGATTAGCCATCTGGAGATCTTTCTCCGCAACCTTCATGGGAACCCTCCTTCAAGGAACCGCTCTCGATATCGAGGCCAATTCTGACCTATATCTCGTTCGGCGAGCGTCAGCGCTTGATTAAAATCGGCAACAGCTAACCGTTTCTTCCGCCGCTCGCCCTTGAGGTTATAGCGATCAATGTGAGCAAAACCATGTGCTGTATCATACCTGATCACCGGCCTGGGCTTTGGCTCTCCGGGGATTTCGACCTCGAGCTGGATCATAAACTGAAGCACTCTCCCTCGTTCGATCACCTGCTCTCGTCGGATGAATGTGTCTGGCAGGACGGGATAGACAAATGTCTTCCTGGGCACTTAAGCGCCCACCTTCCTGCCCTTGTCAATCTCAGGCAATTCCACCTCCATGTTCATCAGGATTATACCTCACCTTGGGCCTCGGCTCAAAGGCGGGAGTGAGACCAGAGGAGGAGTCCGGGCGGAGTTCTCCTCTCGTAGCCTGGGTAGCCTTGGCAAAAGCACACGGCTATTAAAAAACCAAGAGGCCCCGAGCCTCTTTGAGCCCGGGGCCTCGGTCGTCTCCGGCCAGTTTAGGGGCTACAGGTATAATATCCACTTACAGGTTCCGAGCCCCCTTATTGCACATTTCAAGTGCTCAGGCTCGCTCAGGGCACGCTGTAGACCTTGAAGTTATCGAAGTGGACTTCTATACCGGGAGTATCCCATGTCCCCACGAATAGCCCGATGCGGCCTCGGCCGAAACTGGATTCTGTTACGGTCTGGAGGACGACATCGTTCGCTATGAGCACAATTGTATTACCCTTGACGATTAGGCGAAGATGGTTCTTGCCAGTCCCACGGTTAATAGCAGAACTGGCGGTCCAATTGACAGGGTTGGGCTGCCAAGCATCACGGACTTGTTTCCACATCCCATATCGGCCATCCGTGCTCACGGCAAACATGTAGAAGTTGTCACTATCCTTCCCCCAGATGATACCATATTCCCCGCTAGGGCCCGAGACTTGCCCGGCCTCGACCTCGACGATGAAGTCTTCTGGGAAGGAATGCTCTCGGGGAGCCCAGCACCAGTAGAGCCAATGGGGCCTCTTCACGGTTATGGAGTATTCCCCGCTTTCATAGGCATAATCAGCCAGGGCGCTCCTACCGGTGCACCAACCGCTTGAAGGACTTCTGAAATCATCTTGGTATAACAGCCCGCTGGGTGCAGGGAGCACGGTTATAACCTGGCTTGTACTGCTTTCCCCTCCAGGGCCTCGCACTGTCAGCTGCACAGTGTAGCTCCCCATAGCCCAGTAAGTATGGACAGGGTTTGTCTCAGTGCTAGTGCTCCCATCTCCGAAGCTCCAATGGGAGCTCGTGAAGTTCTGCGAGAGGTTGGTGAACCGCACCGTCAAGGGAGGCGGCCCGCTGGTCGGCTCGGCCCTGAACCGGGCGACGGGCCGAGGAGGTTGGATAACTGTGATGATTATCTCGCGGGAGTCGTCGCTGGTCTTGATCTCGACCCGATAGTTCCTCGCCTCAGTGAAGGTGTAACTGAAGGAGACGCTCCCTCTCCCGCCGGGGTCCAGAGTTAGAGTCCGGCTCCCTTTGAAGGCCCCATCGATGTAGAGATTGATCAAGTCCGTGCCCCTGGCATTCCCGGTGTTCTCGAGCGTCGGGCGGATGGTGACCGTCTCGTTCACCTTCGGACTCCGAGGCTCGACCGAGATATCCACCACCTTGAAGATCGCCCGGGCGGCCAGCACCTGGATGAAGTCCGGCTTCCTCTTAGTATCCTCACCTCCGGGACCTCTGACGGTGAGGGTGACGGTGTAACTGCCGGGATTCACATAAGTGTGCTGCGGATCGCGTTCGGTGCTGGTGGCTCCATCACCGAAGTCCCAGTGATAGTCGGTGATCTCCCCCTTGGAGAGGTTGGTGAACCGGACCGTCAGGGGCGCGGGCCCGCTGGTCGGCGAGGCGGTGAAATCCGCTACGGGCGCCGGGACTGCTGAGACTCGGATGAAATCGGGTTTCCTCTCGGTATCTTCCCCGCCGGGGCCCCTAGCGGTGAGCGAGACGGTGTAACTTCCGGGATTCTGGTAAGTATGCCGCGGATCGCGTTCGGTGCTGGTGACCCCGTCGCCGAAGTCCCAGTGGTAGCTCGTGATCTCACCCTTGGAGAGGTTAGTGAACTGGACCGTCAGAGGAGCGACTCCGCTGGTCGGCGAGGCGGTAAAATCGGCCACCGGCGGCGGTATCGGAGGACGCTCCTCCACCCTCAACTTCGCCGAGGCCACATTGTTCTTCTCGTTGCTCTCCCGGACCCGGTCGGTGTCGTCGGCGATGACCCCGAGATACATCTCCCCAGGCTGGAAGCCCGGTTTTTTGAAGAGGTCCTCGGGGATAGCAGCCCTTAATATCTCTAGAGTCGAGGCTCCGGGAGCCAAATTGAGAATCTCCTTTGAGCCTAAGAGCAGGTCTTCAGGAGTGACTTCCGCGTCGGGGGAGAGGTAGAGCCCTGCGCGGAAGGGGCCGCTATCCAGAACTCCCTGGTTGGTGATCCTGGCCTGGGCCTCGAGCGCAGCTCCGACGAACACCTGCGCTGGGACCTGTTCGAGGGAGACGACGAGGTCGGCCAGCGCGCCTCGAGCCGCGAAGGAGAACTCCTTCGGCTCGCTCCGGTTGCCCGCCTCATCGATCAGGGTGAGCCTGAGGGTGACCTGCTGGGGCGTGGTCGTCGCGATGGTGAACATGAAGACGCCCTCTGTATAGCCCTTGAACTGTCGCAGGTCGAGTGAGAACGGCTGGAAGTCCTCGGCCTTTACCACCTCGAAATTAGCGGTAGCAATATCTCCATCCTTGTCTTTGAAGCCGACATATCCTGTGATCTCGCTCCCATCGGCCGGGATCTCGGACGGGAAATCGATAAAGGTGATCTCCGGCGGGGTGCCCGTCTGGGCCAGTCCCAAAAGGACTACCAAGAGGAGGCCAAGGCCTAGACCAATTGTCCTTATTTCCTTAAATCTAAATCTCGCGCGCACGAGTGATCACCCCCCTTTCTTTTTAGGGGGCCGGGCTCAAGGCCGAAGACGAGGCAAACAGCCCTGAGCCCGGCCCATCCCTCTCTGCTCAGTTCCCTTATTGTGCCCCATAGACCGCTTTACATGTGACATTTCCGTTAAGGGTGAAAGCATAGCTCCGGTTCCTCGTCCTCACCCCATCGCACTCCCAGTAGCTGAAGCCGTATACGGTAATGCTTATCGAGGGAGGCCAGATGGAGATAATGGTCTCGGTATAGCTCCCCGGTGCTTCCAGCCGGAGCTCGGACTTCATCTCCTCTTGGATCGTCACCGGCGGCTTATACTTGCGCCCGTTGACTAAGATCTCCAGGCCCGAGATCTCCTTCTCGACATCCTTGCACTCTACGGCCACGCATTCCAGCCAGCATGTCTCGTATTCGTAGCCGCCGCAGGCGGTCCAGCATTCCTCCTCGCACTCCTTCTTGATCACCGTCGTCGTGATTTGGACCGTCACCGGCGGGGGGTCTAAGCGGCAGATCTCCCGGGGGCAATTGCCGCTCGGGATGGCCGAGATCGAGCCCTCGAGTGAGAGCATCAGGGCGGTCATCGCCTGAGCCGAGGCGCTCGCCTCCGCCTTAGCGCCGCATATTGCATTGGCGGTCGCGAGTGCGTCCGCAATCGCCTTTGCATAGGCCGCGGCTCGGGCATAAGCCGCGGCTAACACCTCAACCTCAGCCTTGGCCCTGGCTAGTGCCTCTGCCGCCGCTTCAGCGTAGGCCCAAGCCCGCGCATAGACCGCGGCTAGCACCTCGACCTCGGCCTCAGCCCGAGCCCGCGCCTCCACGGCCGCGAGCGCCGCTGCTTGGGCCTGAGCCGCTGCTGCCGCTGCCGCTTCTACGGCCGTGAGCGCGGCGGCTAGGGCATTGACCACCGGTGCTCCTAACACCACCAGCGTCTGCTTTATCTGGGCCCCGAAGGCCAGGCTCAGTCCCTTAGCTTGAACTGCGGCCGTCGCTTGGGCCGCGGCGATCGCTGCCGCTCTTGCCGAAGATTCGGCGATGCTCACCGCCCTCGCGGCCGCCTCGGCCGCAGCGAGGGCCTTCGCTTTCGCTTCCGCTACGGCTTTGGCATAGGCCTCGGCTACCGCCTGTGCCTCAGCGCAGGCCTTAGCGAAGCCCTCCGCATCTGCATAAGCCTCCGCGATGGCTAGGGCATGGGCCTCGGCTACTGCCTCTGCCTCAGCGCATGCTTCGGCAAGGGCACCTGCGTGAGCATAGGCCTCCGACCAGGCCAGTGCCGTTGCTTCTGCTTCGGCATAGGCCCCGGCGCAGACCTTGGAGATCGCTTCCGCAGCCGCGGTAAATTGGGCTACTACCGTAGCGCAGGGGACTTGGGCCGTTAGGGCCTTCACCTTCTGTTGGAACTGGGAAATCGTGCCACATACAGCAGCCCAGGCATCTTTATAGGCCCGACAGGGCGCGATTGCGCGATCGAAGTCAGAAGCAGTTGCGGTAGCTCTCTTACACTCATAAGCGGTCTTCTCCACATAGGCCTCCGCTTCGGCTTTGAGCGGAGGAATAATCGCTCTTGCCCAGTCCCAGGCTTTCACGCACAGAGGGGGGATCTTCACTGCAGCATAGGCTTGGGCCTCGGCTTCGGCCTTGGCTATGGCTTCTACCGCTGCGGCCACCAGAGCTTGAGCCTCGGCCGCGGCCTTAGCGAAAGCGTGGGCCCGGGCGGCCACCTTGGCCACCGCCTCCGCGGTGGCGATCGCGATCGCCCCCTGGTCCACTCCCACTACGGGGTAATCCTCGATCTCCCCGGCGGCGAACTCCCCGCTCCCGTCCCAGGCCACCGCTTCAGCGATCGGACTGGGTGTCAGGGCCACCCGCATCCAGGCCAGGGAAGGGTGGGCGACTACTGCTTCCGGAGCCGGCTGAGGGAGCGGCTGGGCGATGTCCTGCGATGTGCCCGGGAGCACACTGATTGCTAAGTTCTTGATCACCCATTCATCTTCCTTATCCCAAGCCCCGCTCCGGTCCAGGTCGATCAGGACATTGATGTATCTAGTGATGTCCGGGGCCTTGGGGCCGATCTTGACCTTGAAGACCAAGGTGGCTGGAGCTTCGATCTCCACCCCGTCGTTGAAGTCGTCCCAGATCAGGTTCGCCGTCCCGTCCGGGTCGTTGGGATCGTTGGCATCGGTCTCCCAACTGATCTCATCCCCCAGGATGGCCGCCTCTTCCAAGGGCACCTCTAGAGCATGAGCCCCTATGGCCCCGCTCGTGCTCGCATAGAGCGTGGGAAACCGGCCGACCACCCCCGCGAACGACCCGGAGTAGCCCGCTGAGAGCCCGTCGGGGGCCTCGCCGTAGTCCCCTGTGGGTGGCGCAGTGGGCTGGGCCAAGGGGACGGCGCAGGCTAAGGTCAGCAGAAAGAGCAGTGCCAAGCCCTTGAGCGGCCCACTCCAAGCTCGGCCCCTCCCTAGAAAAATTAATTTCACCCCCTTATGCATCTCATTACCTCCTCCCATATCTCCTCAGTCTTTACCCCCTCAGTTTTCTCTCCTCTTCTATATTAAACTAATACCTGCAAAACCTGGTGAAAAAGAGGCCCCAGGCTTTTTAGGCCCGGGGCCTCGCTCGTTTCCGGCCAGGTTAGGACTACAGGCTGAAGGTCACGCCGACGGCGAACTCGATCGCCCGCAGGCCGTCAACGCCGAACTGGGCGTCGATCTTGAAGGTGTTGTGCTCGCCGAAGCTCTTGCTCAGGCTGAAGTCCACGGCCGCAAAGACCGGCTTACCATCGCTCACTTCAACTTCTTCGCAGACCGGCTCCCCTGTTGCAGGATCGCAAGTGCACTCGAGTATAGTCTTTGTGCCTGCCGACCACAAGCCGGTGATCTCCAGTGTCCCGATCGGCTCAGGATAGGAGATCGGGAGGTCGGCCTCGACGAGCAGCTTGTCGATCCCGAGGGTGGGGATGAATAGAGCGTCGACGAGGAAGGAGGCAGCCTGCAGATCGAACCCGATCGATGCGGCAACCACATCCGCGCTGGTCATGGTCCAGTCAGAGTCATAGTCGAACCAGACCAGGCTCAGGTTCTCCATGCTGAGCAAGATCGTGGAGAACGCCGGTCCGCCAAGGGCCAACCCGCCGGTGAGATGGAAGAAGGTCTGCAGGGTGCCCAGCCCCATCGGTAGAGTATAGAGGGCCTCGATGTAGGAATCAAACGCCGGAGCGAGCGTCATGATCGTGTAGGAGTTG
>JBBIJD010000022.1:0-23933 GCA_037446135.1 Candidatus Fraserbacteria bacterium | reverse complement strand
TCGGCCTGCAAGGGGCTGATGTCGAGCGGATTACTTTGATGCTCGACTGGCTCCCCAATCCCAATCATGTCCCGCTCTATGTCGCCCAAGCTGAAGGGTTCTTCGCGGACGAGGGCCTGGAAGTCGAGCTCCAAGTCCCGGGGAATCCCGCCGACCCGGCCAAGCTGGCCGCGGCGGGGAGGGTTGACCTGGCCATCACCACCGGGATGAATCTGATCGTCGCCCGGGCTGCCGGGCTTCCGTTGAAGGCCATCGCGGGGCTGATCCAGCACCCTCTGGGAGGGCTCATGGCCCTCAAGGGGCGGGGGATCTCGCGCTTAGAGGACCTCCGGGGGAGGCGGATCGGCTACGCCCTCGAGCCGGAGGAGCCGGTCCTCTGGCGGGCGATGCTCGGCTGCGTCGGCCTCGGGCCCCAAGAATATGAGCTGATCAATGTCGGGTTCAACACCGTCTCGGCTTTGCTCTCCGGGGCCGTCGGGGCGATCGGGGCCTTCCGGAATTACGAGAAGGTCCTGGTCGAGCTCCAGGGGGAGGAGACCGTCTTCTTCCCGATGGAGGAGTATTGCATCCCCGATAATTATGAGCTGGTCCTCGTGGCCAGTGAGGCCACGATCGCGGGCCGGCCCGGGCCGCTCAAGGGCTTCGTCTCCGCCCTGGGGAGGGCGATCGAGTTTACCCTTCGCGATCCTAATAAAGCTCTAGACATCTTCTTCGCGGCTAACCCTGAGCTGCGTGAGCTGGACTACGAGTTGAATCTTCGCTCATTCCTGGCCACCATCCTCTATTTTGGCGGCTCGCCCTGCGTCAACGACCCTGCGAGGTGGAGCGAGATCCAAGGCTTCCTCTACGAACAGGGGCTGATCGCTCGGGAGGCAGGGCTGGAAGAGCTCTTTACCGCCGAATTCCTCCCCCCGGAGTGCCTTGACTAGCTCTATGGTGCTATGGCATGCGCCTGGAAACTTAGCCTACGAGAACCGTCTTGGTCACAGAATCCACAAGTCCGTCATTGTCTGTCACCGTGAGGGTGACGAGGTATTCTCCCGGCTGGGGGAAGGTCCACTCCACGACCTTGCCCAAAGCATCCGTCACCCCATCGTCGTTGAAGTCCCACTCATAGTTCACGATCCAGCCATCTGGATCGTAAGAGGCCGAGGCATTAAAGGTTACTATCTCCCCTGGCCGGGGATGCTCTGGGGTGAAGGTGAAGTCGGCGGTGGGGGCGAACAGGATCGGCCGGGCTTTCTCCGTCGCCCCGAACTCGATGTAGGCTCTCTGACCAGGCTGGCTGATAGTTACAGTCACCTCTCCCGGCGTGATGAGCTCAAACCTCTCCGGGAGCGTGGCTTCATCTAGCCTAATCAGGTATTCTCCTAAGGGAAGAGCGAAGGCGAACTGGCCATCTGGGCCGGTGCGGGTTTCCTGGATTACTCGGTCGGTGGCGAGGATCCTCACCTCGGGGATGCCTCTCTCCCCCCGGTCAAAGATCCCGTTCCGGTTAGCATCATGGAAGACCAGGCCGTAGATGACTCCCGCCCTCTCTAAGGGGATATCCACCACCAAGACCCGGCTGGCCTCGATCGTAACCTCGATCGGCAGTGGCACCCTGGGGACTAAGCCCAAAGGGATCCTCTCAATGTTGAGTTTGTATCTCCCAGGTTGGAGGGGTGGGAATCGGTAGAATCCTTCCCCATTGGTGCGAGCTAAGACCTTGTCGATGGCCAGGATCAGATCGGGCACCCCTGGCTCGCCGGGGTCAAGGAGACCGTTGCCGTTCTCATCGATGAAGACATGGCCCTCGACCTGGCCCTTGACCACGATAAACGGTAGCGGCAGGTAGAACCCTGCCGCCAGCTCGACGCTCTCTGCAACCCCTCCCTCCTTAATCTCTTGACGGAAGACGATCTTGATATCCTTAGTGATATGCTTGCTCACCTCGGTATAGATCCTTAAAGGGCGGGCAAGTTCGAACGAGGCCCGAACGGTAAACCCCCAGAGGGTGAGTCCGAGGTCCAGCTTCGAGGTGGCCTCGAGGATCAGCCCGGTCTCCGCATCCTTCTTGCTCTCCAGGAGGAGGGCCAAAAAACCGATGGACTCCTCTGTCACGAAGCCAAGGTAGGTGCCAAAACTGGAGAACTCGTATTCGGTCCCGGCGATGTAATCGGTCTGCCGCCCCGAGCTATCGTAGAGGAATATGGAAAAGGGGTAATTAAAATAGTAGATCCGATAGGAGAACTGAGTCCTCTGCTCGCTCGTCGGAGCGAGGCCATCACCGCTCCGTCGCTCATCCTCGAAGCGCAATTCCAGCGAGGGCAGCCCGGGCAGGGGAAGAAGGAAGTTCGCCTGAGTGGAGAGGGTGGAGATGGTTGGCAGCGCGGGGTCCCCTTCCACATTGTTGCAGGAGAAGCCGGCAAAGAGGCTGAGAGAGGCCGGGCCGACCGGGGCGCGCAGGGACAGGCTCAGCCCCATCTTATCCGGGTTCTCAGGGAAGTTCGGCCCAAATCGGTAGCCGGAGAGCCAGAAGTGGAGTGAGTCCAGATCCAAGTCCAAGGCTGAGGAGAAGGCTTGATCTTGCTCCTCCTCCCACGCGCTCCAACCGAGCTTCGCTCCAAGGCCCGCCAGCCCTGCCCTCAAGCTCAGGGAGGCTTCAAAGATGGTCCCCTCAGATTGAGTCTGCAGCGACAGCGCAAGCGGAGGGAGGGATAGGCCCACCCTGCTGAATTCCTCACCCCGCTCCAAGAGGAGCATCCCTCTTGCAGTGCCGAGGCCGATAGCAAACCTCCCCTCCTCCATGGTGAGCAGCTCAGCAACGCTGGCTCTCAAGCTGAATATCAGGCCCTCATGTTCGCCTCTCAAGCTGAAGTCGAGGGGCAGGGAGACCTTCCGCTCCGCTGAAGCCCAGAGGAGGCTGGCTCTTAGGTAAGCGGGCACCTCCAGGAAGAGTGTCCCCCCGACGGCCTGAGGGGGAGGGGGCAAGATCTCGGTGATCACGGTAACGCTGGCTTTTACCTCGGGGGAGACGGCGGAGACGGCCTCGACCGTGAGTCGGTCCATCCCCGGCTCGGCATCCTTGGGGATGTGGAGGGTGACCACTACCTCCCCTTGCTCACCCGGGAAGAGCTCGATCAGTTCCGGCTCGAGCTCGACCGGGTATCCTCGCGAGGAGCGGGCGGTCAGCGCGAAGCTGTCGATGACGTTGCCATGGTTGATGATCTTGAAAGTATAGGAGACGATCTCTCCTGGTTCGGCTCGCCTCCCCGGAGGGGCGATCAGCTCGACCCCCGCTACCTGGATGACCTTGATGAGCGCCGTGGCTGAGTCGGTCACTGTGGGATCGGTCTGAGAGATAGCTTTCAGCACCAAGGGATAGCTACCGGCTAAGGCTGTGGAAGGGACGATCACGGTGACGAAGACCCTCTCCTCCCTGCCCGGATCGAGTAGACCGGTCGAGGGCGGAACATCGACGATCGTCCAGCCCTGGGGAGCGGTGGCCTCAAGATCATAGCGGTCGGGGGCTGTGCCGATGTTCCTCACGGCAAAGACATGGGTGACCACCCCGCCGGGCCGGACCTCCTTCGGCGGCGAAACGACTTCCACATCGACTGCCGCTGCCCCGGCCGACCGGCCGGAAAGGACCATTACAAGAGGCAGCAATAATAAGAAGAGGAAAAACAGCCCCCTTTTGCCCAATTTTTTCACCCTCTCACCCCACTTGGCTTCCCTTCAGACAGTTTCCTTTTACCTTACCCTTCTACCTCGAACGACCTCTGCTTGGCGATTAGGTAATCTCCGCCGAAGTCGAGCACCACCAGGGCGAGATACCGGCCCGGCGGCAGCTTCTCCATCTCCACCACCAGCTCCCTTACCTCCCCCGGCAGGGTCGGGAACTCCTCGACCTCCACCTGCCTCACCGTCTCGCCCCTCTCATCCCGCACCTCAAGATAACCCTTGGTTCGCAGGTGGGCGTTGCCGGTGTTGGCAAAGGTGATCATTATCCTGAGGGGATCGAGGCTCGTCACTTCTAACCCTGTGATCCGCGCCTCCTTCCGCGCCGTTGTCGGGTCGGTCTGGAGGACCTTGATCGCATAGCCGACCACCACCTGGAAGCCCTGGGGCTCAGGGATCACCTGATCGACGATGATCAGGGCCCAATGGTCGCCGTCGGCCTCCTCAGGGACAGTGACGGAGAAGTTGACCTCCTGAGCGGCACTCGGCTCCAGGGAGAAGTCGGTCGGCGAGAGGAACTCGATCCAGGGGACGAGAGACCTCTCCAACGTCCCCGGCGGGAGGACCACCATCTTCCCGTCCAGCTCCCTCCACCAGTCCCACAAGGAGATGAGGACCCTGATCGGCTCCTCCCCGGTATTGTGCACCCGGAAGGAGCCGATCCCGCTCCCCCCGGCCGGGACCTCCAGCCGGAGGCTCAGCGGGCCCACCGCCAGATCGGCCAGGCCGGCGACGGCGGTGAGTAGCAACAGGCCCAAAAGCCCCACTAGCCTCAAATGCAAAAGCAGATACAAGCGTCGAATCTTTAGCACGCCCATCACCCCTTAGAGCTGCGAAGCCCTCACTCTGATCGTGAACTGGAACGGCTGACCACCCTTCTGATCGCCGAGCCGCGATAGATCTATCTCCACCGGATAGGTCCGGGTCTCCGTCCCCGGCGTCCCGCTGAAGCCGAGGAGCTGGATCGTTGCGGGGCACTGAGGCAGGTAAACCCAATTGTTTGAGTCTCGAGGGTTCTCGACCTTAAGGGGATCATCGGTGAAGGGCGGGCTGGGGCCGGGAGTCACCTCATAGCAGGCCTCGACCTGATAGTTGACCCTGGCAGTGATGGTTACATCGAATGAGCCCAAGGGCTGCTGAACCTGCTCCGGATCGCCGAACCAGGAGTCTAGGTCAGCTTGAGCGATCGTAGAGTCCGTTAAGTGATCGATGACAGTCAGCTCCAGGGCGGGTGCGTAGTAAACCTTCACGGGGACCCAATCCAGGTGAATCACTTTCCCGGGCTCAAGGCCCGATGTGGTTATCCGGACCCTGAAATTCGCATCGCTGAGCTCGGAAGCGGTCCAGGTCCGACCCCAAGTGTCGTTCGGCCCTCCAAGGATGTAGGTCGTCTCCGTTGTGGCCAGAGGACCCGTATTATATCCCGTTGAAGTCCAACTTATCCCCCCATCCCAAGACAGCTCGACATAAAGGGCTGCCAGGGGAACGCCCGACTCACGCCAGGCATCGAGCCGCACCTCGATACCCTCGACCACCATCCCGGCGGGGAGGGAGAAGCTGTAACCCCAATACTGGTGTGACTCATCACGCCCGGCGATCGCCGCCCCACCGCCATCATGGTAGGCCTGGAAGGGAGCCTCGAAGGCGCCCATATCCTGGGAAGGGTCCTGCCAGCCGGTGTCATACTGGGCCAGAGCTCGAAGGACCAAAAGCAGGAACAAGAGGACCACAAGCCCGAGGAGCCTTATCCCTGCCCTCGCCTTCATAGGTCAGTCACATCCTCCACCACAAACTTGAGCTCAAACTCCAGCCGATCGCCCACCCGACAGCCATTAAGCCGCCCCAGGTCTAGCAAGAGGTAATATCCATAGCCCTCCCCTGGGAGGTTGTTCTCGCCCGAGAAGTCCTCCAGGGTGAGATAGCCCCGAGCGGCACTCGGTATAGGATAGAATAGAAGCTCACCTACCCGCCGCTGGATGAGGAGTGGCTCGGCAGCCAAGAGCTCCGGGTCAAGGAGGCCGTTCCTTGTGGCCGAGGAGAGGCTCACCCGAACTCCAAAATCGGTGAGAGCGACCACCTCGACCCCGATCCCCTCCAGCAGCACCAACTCCGTCCCTTGGGGGAGCAGCCCTGGGGCGAGAGTGGGTGCTGCTCCTTCCAGGAACTGGAGATCGTAAAGGAGTCGCCGCCTTTCAATCCCCGATTCCCCAGCCACCCAGACCTCTGCCGTCCCACCGGCCTCAAGCCGGGCGGCCAACTCGGTCAACGCTCCCTCAAGCCCCCTTAATCGGCAGTGCGGAACCCCCTCTCGTTCCTCTTCCTCCTCCTGCTCCGGACCTGGAGGAAAGAGGCAGATCGTCACACCCCTGCAGGCGGAGGCGCGCTCCGGGGGCGAGGGAGAGGGGAGGAAAGGGCAAATAGAGAGGTCTATCACATCCTCTATGGTGAGGACCACATCGACCGTCCCTTCAGTATCCCCAAGACCGCCGAGCGGTAGTAACATTAAGGCCACAATGATAGCTAAAAGAATCCTCGTTTGGGCCTTCACTTTCGCCGATTGCTCTCCAGCCGGGGGGAGCGATGGGTGCTCCCCCCGGCTGATCCTCTCGCCCAATTTACGGATCAGTCGGATCGCTGACATAGACGTGGACGGTGAAGGTGAGCACCTCACCCGCGGCGCGGTCTCCAAGGTCGTCTAGGTAGATGTGGAGGTCGAAGGTGTAATCCTCGCCCGGGGTGTTGTTCTGCCCGGAGAAGTAAGTGGAGATGTCCATGGTCGTGGGGCAGAGTGTGATGTCGCCGATGACGGTGTGAGCTTCATCAGTCAGCTCAAGGGGATCGTCGGTGAACGCCGGTGGATTTGCCTTGTTGCTGCTCCACTCGTAGCAGGTGGCGACATTGAAGTTGGTCAAGGCAATGATCTGGACGGTGAAGGTGCCCAGGTCATAGTGCATGGCCGTGGCATCGCCGTAGTTGGCATCGAGCCAGGTTTGGGTGATCGTCGCATCGGTGAGGTTGTCCACGACAGTGACATCGATCACATCCTGGAGGGTAACAGTAACATCAGCCGTCCCTTCGGTGTCAGCCTGGGTGAGGACTGGGAAGAGGAGGAGCAGGGCCAGAAGCCCAAGCACTCCAAATTTGAGCAACCTCATTTCCAACACCTCCTAAGAATCAGAGTTAGTTCTCAGGAGGTAATGGCAACTCAGCCGTCCACGTGGGACCTGGAGCTTTGCGCCCCCGCCTCGCGACGGGTTTGCCTTTTTCATCCCCCCTTCTGCGACTCCTTCCGGCTCTCACCTCCCTTCTGTCCAGGTCACTCTCACCCCTAGATCAGCCCCATTATAGCTCAATGTTTTTTTTGTCAAGACCCGATCCCTAACCTAAGATCAAATCACTCACGCCTTCGCTGTTACCTGATTATAGGAGAATTGTAAAGATATTCCATCTAAGGATAAATCATCCGGGCATTAGCTAGGGTTGTAATGGCAGAATCGGTCTCTTAGGCCTCTAAACTCATGTCTTGCACTTGCCAGTTGGCTAACCCGGGGCATCCTCGCGGAAGTGGACCCCCCGGCTCTTCCGGTTCTGCCTCGCGGCCTCGGCCACGATTAAAGCCGCTTGGACCCCGTTCCGCAGGCCGAGGAGGGGATCGTCGAGCCTGGCCCGTCTGTAGAAGTCGATGATCTCATCCCGGAGGTGCTCGAGGTCCCGGATCGCCCGTTCCAGGCGATGAGCGTCCCGCGAGAGGCCGGCGTAATACCACATCGTATACTGGATCGACCGCCAATCGCGATGGATGAGGGCCGGATCAGCCGGGGCACCATCCCGAGCCGGCTCCCAGGGCGGGACCTCTTCAGGCCCGATCGGCTTAGGCGAGCTCCTCGCGATCATCCGCCCCGCCCGATCCCCGAAGACCAGCCCCTCCAGAAGCGAGGTGCTCGCCAGGCGGTTGGCCCCGTGGACCCCGGTGCAGGCCACCTCCCCGACGGCGTAGAGGTTCTGGATCGTGGTCCTCCCCCACTCGTCGGTCCAGATTCCACCGCAGAAGTAGTGGGCCGCGGGGACCACGGGGATCGGCTCCTCGGGGAGAGAGATCCCCAGCTCGCGGCAGCGCTTATAGATCGTAGGGAACCGCTCGGGGAAGCCCTTGATCCCCGAGACATCCAAGAGGACATAAGGGTAGCCGTGGAGGGTCATCTCCCGGTGGATGGCTCGAGAGACCACATCTCTTGGGGCGAGATCCCCCCAGCCGGGGGCATACTCCTCCATGAAGTGGCGCCCGTCGGGGGTGAAGAGCCGCCCGCCCTCGCCCCGGACGGCCTCGGAGATCAGGAAATTCTCACCCTCAGGGATCGCCAGGGTCGTGGGATGGAACTGGACATACTCGGCGTTGATCACCCTCGCGCCCGCACGATAGGCCATCGCCAGGCCGTCACCCCTCGCCCCCGGCGGGTTCGTGGTATAGCGATAGATCCTTCCCAGCCCGCCGGTCGCCAAGACCGTGGCCCCGGCGAGGTAGCGGTGGACTTCGCCTGTCCTTTGGTCCAGGACATAAGCCCCATGGCAGGTGATCGGCTCATAGACGGTGAGCGGGTCCCGGGCATGGTGGGGGAAGGTGATCAAGTCGATAGCGGTCGCCCGGGTGACGAGTCGGATGTTGGGAAAGCCCTTGAGGAGCTGATGGAGCGCTAGAACGATCGCTTCTCCCGTCCGATCTCCCACATGGAGGATCCTGGCCCGGGAGTGGCCCCCCTCCCGAGTGTAATGGAGATCACCTTTGGGAGTCCGGTCGAAGGGGACCGCGGCCTCCGCGATCAAGAGCTCCTGGACGAGCTTTGGCCCCTCCTCGGCCAGGATCTCCGCCGCCCGCTTGAGCGAGAGCCCTGCCCCGGCCTGGAGGATGTCCTCGACTAAAAGCTCCGGGGAGTCGCCCTCCCCGAGGGTGGCGATCCCTCCCTGGGCGTAGCGGCTGGCCCCTTCTTCCGGCTCACCCTCGCGGGTGAGGACCACCACCTGGCGTTCGCGGTCTCGTGCGAGCCTCAAGGCCACCGCGAGCCCGGCGATCCCCGCACCGATCACCAGGACATCGGCTTCGACGGCCCTCATGGGATCTCCAGCATCCTTTTGATCGCCGCCCTCGCCGGGGCGGCGACCTCCTCGGGGACTTCGACCTTTCCGGGCTCCTGGCCTTCGAGGAGCCCAGCGAGGGTCCGGGCCAGGTCCTCCAGCTGAGTGAGGCTCATCGTGGGGCAGAGCGGCGGCGGTTCAGCGAGGGAGAAGACAGTCTTAGCAGGATCGCTCCTGGCGGTCCACCGCTTCGCGGTCCGCCTCTCGGGGTTCTCCTTCGCCAGCCTTCTCACCAGCCGCCCCTCGGTCCCCACGGCCCACTGGCTCCCCGGTGGGGACTCCGAGACCTTCCGGATGATGAAGGTGGTCGAGCCGACCTCATCCGCGAGCTCGACCACCTCCGGGCGGCACTCGGGGTGGACTATTACCCTCGCCTTGGGATGCTCCTCCCGGACGCGGTGGACATCCTCGGGGAGGAACCGGACATGGACATTGCAGGCCCCGCGCCAGAGGATTAGCTTGGCCCGACGGAAGGGCTCAAGCCCCTCAGGATCGGGAGGGAAGCAGGGGGCCCAGAGGGCGATTTCCTCCTCGGAGAGGCCGAGCCGGCGGGCTGCATTCCGCCCCAGATGCTGGTCGGGGAGGAAGAAGACCCTCGGCTTCCGGGAGAAGGCCCATCTCAGGACCTTCTCGGCATTGGCGGAGGTGCAGACCGCCCCGCCGTGGCGGCCGACGAAGGCCTTCACCTCTGCGGAGGAGTTGATATAAGTGATAGGGAGTAACTCTCTTTCTACATCGATGGCCCTGTCCAGGATCTGCCAGGCGGCCTCGAGTGCGGGCAGCTCAGCCTGATCGGCGAGGAAGCAACCAGCGTCCTCGCGGGGGATGAGGACCCGCTGGTCGGGCCGAGCGAGGATCGCGGCCGTCTCGGCCATGAAGTGGACCCCGCAGAAGACGATGTAGCGGGCATTGGTAGTCGCGGCCTGACGGGAGAGCTCGAGAGAGTCCCCGCGGAAGTCGGCCACCTCCACGATCTCGTCCCGCTGGTAGTGATGGGCCAGGATCAGCAATTCCCCGGCCAGGCGGCGCTTGGCCTCCTCGACCCGGGCCTGGGCAGAAGTCTCTCCCCCGACCTGGAGATGGAGCATGGCAATCAATGATACAGGGCTTAGCGACTGATCTCCAGGGAGAGGTCCAGGGCCGGAGCGGAGTGAGTGAGCGCCCCGACTGAGATGTAGTCCACCCCGGTGGCCGCGACCTCTTCCACATTCTTCAAAGAGATCCCCCCGGAGGCCTCGAGCTCGGCCCGCCCCCGGGCCAACTTGACCGCCTCCCTCAGGGTCGCGAGGTCCATATTATCGAGGAGGATACGGTCGACCCCGAGAGAGAGGGCTTCCTCCAATTCCCCTAGGGTCCGGACCTCCACCTCGATCGGAAGCTTTACCTCGGAGGCCCGGGCCCGTTCCACCGCGGCGGTGATGGACCCCGCGGCCGCGATGTGGTTGTCCTTGATCAGGACCATATCGTAGAGTCCCAACCGATGGTTCCGCCCACCGCCGCACCGGACGGCATACTTCTCGAGGAGCCGCCAGCCGGGGGTGGTCTTCCTCGTGTCCAGGATCACCGCCCGGTAGGGCGCGACGGCCTCGACATAGCGGCTAGTGAGGGTCGCGATCCCCGAGAGGCGGCCGAGGAAGTTGAGCGCCACTCGCTCGGCGGTGAGGATCCCCCTGAGCGGGCCGGAGAGGCGAGCTACAAGCTGACCAGGGGCGACCGGCTCGCCGTCCTGGGCCTCTGGGGTGAAATGGATCTTCGAGTCCACTCGGCGGAAGACCTCCCCGGCGATCGGGAGGCCGGCCAGGACCCCCTCGGCCTTGGCAAGGATCACTCCCTCGCCAAGGGCGTCCTCGGGGACTATTGCCTCGGTCGTCACATCTCCCGGGCCGAGGTCCTCGGCCAGGGCTCGGTCGATCAAGGGCGCGGCAGCCGAAAGGAGGTCTTGGACCCTCATCTCGAGCTCAAGCGAGCTTAGCCCGCAGCCTCGCGCTCACATAGTCGATGGCCCAGACGAGGGCGATGATCAAGATGGTGAACATGCTCGCCTCGGGGAATTGCCAGGCCTTAAGATAGCCATAGAGTCGCCAGCCGATCCCTCCGCCACCGACTACTCCCACGACCGTGGCCATCCGGACATTGATGTCCCAGCGGTAGAGGGTGAAGGAGAGATAGGGGTTGATGATCTGGGGGATGATCCCATAGCGGATGACCTGGAGGCGGTTCGCTCCCGTGGCAGTGACCGCCTCGACCGGCCCGGGGTCGATGGACTCGAGCTGCTCGGAGTAGAGCTTTACCAAGTCGGCGATCGAGTGGAGAAAGAGGGCTAAGGCCCCGGCGAAGGAGCCCATCCCCACCCAGACGGCAAAGATGATGGCCCAGATAATCGCATCGACTGAGCGGGTGAGGCTCGCGCCTGCCCGGACGAGCATATAGATGAGCCGGGCGAGCGGGCCGCGCATGAGGTTCCGCGCGGCGAGGAAGGAGATGGGCATGGCGACGAGGACCCCGAAGACCGTGGCCATCATGGCCATGAAGAAGGTCTCGAAGAGGAGCTTAACCCCCAGTCCAAAGAGGGAGGTATTGGGACCGGCGAGCGCCCGCCAGAACTTCGCCGTCCTGGGGGCGCCGGTGAAGAGGGCGAGGAAGCTCACTTTAGTGATCCCGAAGGCCGCGCCCAAGGTGAGCAGGGCGGTGAGCAGGAGCCCCAGCCCCCAGCTCGTCCGATACCAGCGCGGCTGGGGGAGACCAGAGCCGGGCTCCGCTAGGACCAGGCCGCTCAGCCTCTCCTGGAGCGAGCGGCCCTGGGGATCGAACCACGGGTTCAGGAAAGCCAAAGGGAGGGAGAGGTGCCAGAAGAGCCAGTAACTAAAGCGCTGGGCCGGCCGAGGGGTAGTCCCTCCCTTTCCTTCTAAGAGCTGCCTCCCGAACAAGCGCATCCCCAGCGAGACCCCGAAGCTCTCCCAAAGAGCTGCGCCTTCCACGACCCCAAAGGCCATCCACCACCAGGGGAGGAGGAGATAGGCCTCCCTCCCATAGAGGATGAAGCTCACAAAACAGGTCCCGATGGCCCAGAGGTAGGCGAGGGCGAGCCAATCAATTAGGGGGATGAGGAGCCGCAGCCGGGCGGCCCGGAGTCGGTCGCGAAGCCAGAGGCGCTCGTTCATACGATCTTTTCCCTCACCCTTCCGGAGATATAGTCCAGCGCCCACACGATCAGGGCAATCCCCACGATCACCGCCCCGACCTTGGGCCAATCGAGCTGGTTCTGGTAGTAGAAGAAGAGCCTTCCGATCCCGCCGCCACCGACCAAGGCCACTACAGTCGCCATCCGGACATTGATGTCCCAGCGGTAGAGGGTGAAGGCTAGGTAAGGTGGGATGATCTGGGGGATCACGGCATAGCGCATCACCTCAAGGCGGCTGGCACCGGTGGCGGTGACCGCCTCGACCGGCCCGGGATCGATGTGCTCAATCTGCTCGGAGTAGAGCTTCCCCAGCGCCGCGATCGTATGGAGGAAGAGGGCTAAGGTCCCGGCGAACGGTCCCCAGCCGACCCAAATGGCGAAGATCAGGGCCCAGAGGATCGACTCGATGGAGCGGAAGATATTGAAGATACCGCGTGTCAAGCCATAGATGAGCAGGCCGATGGGGCCGGTGGCCATGATGTTCCTCGCCCCGAGGAAACTCAAAGGGAAGGCAAAGGCCACCCCGAATACTGTGGCCAGGAGGGCCATGAAGACCGACTCGATGAGCGCGCCGACGATGGAGTCATTGAGCCAAGGATCGAGCTCAATGAGGTAAGAGAAATCCGGCCTGACTAAGCCCCGCCAGAGGCGGACGGGCTTCCCCACCCCGCTGACTAGCGCCTTGAGATGGACCCCCGTGATATGCCAGCCCAAAGCCATCGTGAGGCCGAAGAGGAAGAGGGCCATCATCCCCCAGCCGGTCGCATACCAACGTGGTGGGGGCGTAGTCCGCACCTCGGGCTCGGGGAGACGGACGAGTTGAAGGCCGGAGAGCCGTTCGTGCCAGGGCCGTTTGGGGCTAGCCCAGACCCCGAGCCCCAATGGCACTATGGAGATATGACTCGCCCAGAAGTAGCGGAAACGCTTCCCCCAGGAAGGAGAGTAATGGCCATCTTCCGCGAGGATTAGCCCTAAGAGCCGTGTCCCTAAGCTATGGCCGAAGGCCCGACAGAGTAGGGCTAGCTCTAGAGTAGAGACGACGACCACCGGCCAGGCCCAGTCGGGCAGAGTGAGCCGCCCATACCAGTCGATATGAGCTACATACCAATAGTAGTTGAGGAAGTAGACGGCCCCATAGGCTATATATCCCCAGATGGCCCAGTCTAAGAAGAAGGAGAGGAGGCGCTTCCCCAGAGGAATTAGGGAAGGATCAGCGGACCTCGACCTCTTCGGCCTCTTCGCCATAGATCTCCTTGAACTTGACGTTATCGATCTCCGCTGGCAGCCCCTCGAAGACGATCCGCCCGTCCTTGAGGGCGATCAGCCGACTCCCGTAGCGCCGAGCCAGTGAGAGGAAGTGGAGTGCGCAGAGGACGGTCACCCCATCCTCGCGGTTCATCTGCTCCAGATACTGCAAGATGGAATGGGAGGTCGCCGGGTCCAAGGCCGAGACGGGCTCATCCGCAAGAAGGAGGTCCGGCTCTTGCATCAGAGCCCGGGCGATCCCCACCCGCTGCTGCTGGCCTCCGGAGAGCTGGTCGGCCCGGACGAACATCTTCTCCAGGAGTCCCACCCGCTCTAATGCCCTCTTAGCCCGCTCCAGGTCCTCTTTCGGGAACTTCCCCAAGAGCGTCCTTGGAGTGGGGACATAGCCGAGTCGCCCGGCCAGGACATTCGCCAGGACCGTCGAGCGCTTCACCAGGTTGAACTGCTGGAAGATCATCCCGATCTTCCGCCGGACTCTTCGCAACTCCCGCGGGGAGAGGGCCGTGATCTCGGTCCCGTCAAGGATCACCCTCCCGGAGGTCGGCTCGACCAGCCGGTTGATGCAGCGCAGGAGGGTGGACTTCCCCGAGCCGGAGAGGCCGATGAGGACAAGGAACTCCCCCTTCTCGACGGTAAAGCTCACATCATCGAGGGCCAGGACCTTCCCTCGCTCGTAGATCTTTGTCAATCGATCGACGATCAGATGGGGCATATCGTTATTCGGTTATAAGAGAGGGGGAGGGAAGTCCCCTCCCCCTCCCAATTCTCCTCCCCTCTCTTTAAGGCTTCTTGCAGGTCCTCCCTTCAGGGATCGGATAGCCGACGAGCTCCCGGTAGCAGTCATAGAAGGAGTCATCGATCTCCATCACATCGTCCCACTCGTAGAAGTTGGGGTCGCTCCAGAGCTTCTTCCCTTCCGGGGAGCGGATGTGCTGGATCACGGCCTGGACGATCTTGTCCTCGATATCCTTGGGGAAGTCCTGGCAGAAGGAGAGGCTGTCGTTGGGCATCGGGCCCAAAGTTGCGACGATCCCCACCTTCCGGACGATGTCCCAGTAGCTACCATAAGCGGTCGTGGCCTTCGAGACAGCATAGCGCACGTCCTTAACTATGCCGCGGACAGCCTCGGGGTAGAGGTCATTCCCCCAGCGATCCCAGACCCAAAGCTCCGGGTCCATCCCATACTCCCAGCGGGTTGCACAAGCCTTTTCGCATTCCTCGAGAACTGGTATACAGGCAACAGGATTAAGAGGATTGGCTAGTATACAGTCCTTGAAAACGGCCCCACAGGACTGTAGACACCTGTTAGCAGGCGGGAGCGGCGGTGAGCCGTAGCCGGTGGCGAAGTCTCCCTGCCCCTCCAAGAGGGCGATGACCGAGGCAGTATGGCCGCCGGACTCCACCGTCCCGGCGAAGGTGAGCCCGAGCTTATCGAAGGCCTTCTTCGGGATCACATAGCCGGAGGTCGAGCCGGGGTCATTGTAGATCCAGACCGTCCCATTGAGGTCCTCGAGCGAGCCATAACCCTTCTCCCGGAAAGCGTAGATCGAGGCGAAGTAGTAGGGATAGCCATAGCGGACTGCCGCGAGTCGGGCGTGGACCTTGGGGTTGACATTGGTAATTGCGGCATATTGCTCAGTAGTCGGGCAGGCCATGGTATCCTCTCTTGCTGCGATCATCGCCTCATTGAGGGCCGCATAGCTCGCGGCTACGACATACTTGATGTAGAGGCCGGTCATCTCGTAGAGGTCCTCAGCGATCGCCTTCCCCGTCTCCTCGATCGTCGCTGGGAGGACTGACGGGGGCAAGAGCCAGATGATCGGTCGATCCTTCGTCCCTACTTGGGGCTGTTGCGCCGCCCCGCCGAGGCTCGCCCCGAGCCCTACTCCAAGTAGCGCGATCAGCGCTACCACCAGCACCAGCTTGACTCCTATTGACCGCACTGACCACCACCTCCTTCGAGAATTGGGCGCCCTAACTTAAATTGTAAGCCCACCCCCCGTGACTGTCAACTCGGCTCAGCCCCGAGGAGCAGCGCGCTCAGCTCACTCCAGTCGCGAACGATCTGTGCCCCGGCCTCGACCGCGCGGGGTCCATCTCGCGGATAATGATCACCCCGAACTAGGATCGCCAGGATCCCGCAACTGAGGTAGGCTTCGATGTCGCTCGGGCGGTCGCCGACCCCGGCCCGGACCGGGCCGAGCTGAAGGATCTCCTTCAGCGCCGCCTCTTTGAACTGCCGGTCATCCAGCCCCCGCTTGGGCTTCATCCAGAGCAGGGTCGAGCCGTCCCCTGGATTGGGGAAGCCGTGCTCAACGAGCCAGAGTTCGGTCCCAAGGCGCATCGAATCCTCCGGAGAATCGTGCCGCCCAGTGAGGTAGACGATCCGATAGCCGGCCTCGCGCAGGGCCCGGAGGGCCTCGGCCGCCCCGGGGAGGGGCTCATCGAGGTGGAGGTAGCGTTCCGAGAGGAAGAGCCGGTAGAAGGCCTCCTGTTCCTCCGGGTTGAGGAGGGCCTTCACCCCATCATAGCGGGCGCGGAGCTGAGGGAAGAGCTCCTCTCGACCGATCTCCTCCAGGGCCTTCCGGAGCCGCCGCTCGGTCCGTAGGATGGTATTGTCGATATCGGTGACGAGCTGTTCCACGGCCATGGGGGATTTTAAGCAAAGGGAGAGGGCTTTTTCAAATCCCCTCCCGAGGGGTAAAATTAAGGGCTGTGGCACGAGAGGCGATCCGGGGATTCAAGTTCCAAGGCCAATTCCAACAGCTCCTCCTGCAGAGCCTCCGGCTCAACTCCCTGGCGATCCTCATCGGCGGGCTGGGGGGCTGCGGGGCGATCCTCTTCCGTTGGCTCCTCACCTTGATCAATAACCTCTTCTTCTTCCAACGGCCTTCCCTCCACTTCCTCCCTCCCCTTGAGCATCGGCTTGGGCCATGGGTGCTCCTTCTCCCCGCGGTCGGGGGCTTGTTCGTAGGGCTGATCACTCGTTACCTTGCCCCTGAGACCAAGGGCCACGGGGTCCCTGAGGTGATGGCAGCGATGGCAGAACGGGGCGGGCGGATCCGGCCGAGGGTGGTCCTGGCTAAGGCCCTCGCCTCGGGGATCTGCATCGGGAGCGGGGGCTCCTCGGGGAGGGAGGGACCGATCGTCCAGATCGGCTCCGCCGCCGGTTCGGCCATCGGTCAGCTCCTCAGGCTCGGCTCCCAAGACCTCAAGGTCCTCGTCGGCTGTGGGGCGGCCGCCGCGGTGGCCGCGACCTTCAACACCCCGATCGCGGGGGTCCTCTTCGCCATCGAACTGATCCTCCTGGAGTTTAAGACCCGCTCGTTCGTCCCCTTGGTCATTGCCTCCGTCTTCGCCACGGTCGTCTCCCGCGCGGTCCTAGGGAGCCAGCCGGCCTTCCCCATCCCGGGCTATGCCTTCCAACACCCTGTCGAGCTGGTCTTCTACCTCATCCTCGGCTTGCTTGCCGCCCTCGTCGGAGTCATCTTCATCGAGGCCCTCTACCGGGTGGAGGACCTCTTCGACGGACTGAAGCTCCATCCGGTCCTCAAGCCGGCCTTGGGGGGCCTCCTCCTCGGGGGACTAGGGGTCTTCTTCCCCCGGCTCTTCGGGGTGGGCTACGAGACGGTGAGCGGGATCTTGAACCAGGGGCTGGGAGAGGCCGGGTTCCGGCTGATGGGGTTCCTCCTTCTGCTTTCTTTCCTCAAGATCCTCGCCCTCTCCCTCACCCTGGGGAGCGGCGGCTCCGGAGGGGTCTTCGCCCCCGCGCTCTTCATCGGTGCGGCCTTCGGCGGGGCCTTCGGGATCGTGGTGAACTCGGCCTTCCCCCTCGTGGCTGCCCCTTATCCCGCCTATGCTCTGGTAGGGATGGCCGCCCTCTTCGCCGCCGTCTCCCGGGCCACCCTCACCTCGATCATCATGCTCTTCGAGATGACAAGGGACTACAACATCATCCTCCCGCTGATGTTCGCCTGCGTGGTGGCCGACATCGTCGCCTGGCTGATCCATCCAGAGACGATCTACACTAAGAAGCTCTCCCGCCGGGGGATCAGGATCGAGCAGGATCTGGAGATCAACCTCCTCAAGACCAAGTATGTCGGGGAGGTCATGACCCGGGAGGTGGAGAAGATCTCAGAAGAGACGCCCCTCAGGGAGGTCCGCGATCGGATCCTCGAGACCGGCCACCAGGGGTTCCCCGTGGTCGACCGGGAGGGGAAGCTGGTGGGGATCATCACCGGGCGGGATGTGATGGCCCAGATCAAGCGTGACCGGAACCTCCCCGCGGGGGCGGTGGCCAAGCGGAGGCTGATCGCGGCCTATCCCGACGAGACCCTCGATGTCGTCTGGGAGAGGATGGGAAGGCACGGGATCGGGCGGCTACCGGTCGTAGCCCGGGAGGACCCCCGAAGGCTGGTCGGCTTCCTCACCAAGGGGGACCTGATCCGGTTCCGCAGGGGGAGGGGTGAGCCCCGGCCCGGCGGGAGTGGAGAATAAGATGAGGCCGAGGGTCGTCATCCTAGAATAGAATTATCCCGTCCCCGCGGGTGCCGTGCTGGCCGGGGCGAAGAGCCATCGCTCATAGAGCTCATCGAGCTCCCGGCCGGAGACCTCCTCGAAGATGGAAAGCAGCTCATCGGTCGTGGCCACACCGTATTCGAACCGCTTGAAATACTCCTGCAGCCCGGGGAAGAAGAGCTCATCCCCCAGGGCCGCGCGCAGCTCATGGTAGAAGAGGGCCCCGCCGCAGTAGACGAGCCCGTAATAGATGCTGTTGTTATAGAACCGATCGAGTGAGGCAGTGATCGGGGTATCGACGGCCTCCCGTGCCCGGCGGTAGTTATACTCCCACTCGCTGAGCAGCTCTTGGTAAGCGGCCTCACCGAGCAACTCCTGAGCATAGATCCCTGAGGAGTAGGTCGCGAGGGCCTCATCGAGCCAGGGCTCTCTTATCGCATCATTCCCCACCAGGCTATACCACCATTGATGAGAGACCTCATGGGAGACGATCATGGTGAACTGCAGCTCCTGCCGTGCCATGTATTCCGCCGAGCCGTAGAGTTTGTCCGAGATCAGAACTATGCCGGGGTATTCGACCCCTCCGGCCCAGGGGAGCGAGGTCTCGAGGATGTCCAGCTCGGGGAAGGGATAGAGCCCGAACCGCTGGTTGAAGAGCGCCAGGGCGTTCGCCCCCACTTCGAGGGCCTTCTGGCCACCGAGTTCATCGCCCTCAAAGTAGTGGGAATTGACCCGAGTCGCTCCGACCTCTGATGTAAGCCTCTTCAAGTATGGGCTCATCGCCACGAAGAAGTCCCGCATCAGCTCAGCGCTGTAGTGATAGGTGGCAGTTCCATCGGGGTTCACTGCCCGCTCGAGTTCCGTCCCGCTCGCGACTACGACCTGCTCCGCCGGGGCGGTGATCCAGACCTCGAAGTCGGCCGTCTCGCTGAAGACGGCATCGCCCCAGTTGTAGAACGGGTCGAGGTGCCAGCCCGCTTCGTCGTAGGGCGCGAGGATCGGGAACCAGTTGGCGAGCTTGAGCATCCCCTTGGTATAGTCGTAGATCCCGTAGGAAGAAGAGCCGCTGAAGCTGGCGAAGTCCTGAGGGACTCTCCCCACGAAGTCCAGCTCTAAGACCAAGCTCTCGCCCGCCGGGAGAGGCTCTTCCAGCTCGAGCCGGGCGGCCGTCCCGCCGAGCTCTATCACTGGCACGACCGGGGTGCCGTTGACCTTGGCAGTGGTGAGCGCGAGCCACCCCGCCCCGTAGGTCAGCCCACCGTTGGGGTAGAGCCGCAGGTAGAGCTCGTTCAGCGCGTGGCCCTCAGTATTGGTGTATTCCAACCGCTCATGGCCGGAGAACTGTGGTCCGGCTCCGCCGAAGCTGACCTCGAGCCAGAGCTGATAGTGAGGGAAGGAGTCCGGCTTCGAGCCGGTCCAACTCCCCAGGGCTAGGACGAGGAGCGATACGATCAGGAAGGACTTAACTCTCCCCACCGAGCTCGACCTCCTCTCCCCCCTCGAGGGCCTCCAGTTCCGAGATGATGGTATTGATCGCCGCGACGAGCTTCTCGAAGAACCGCTTCAGGTCTTCATCGATCAGGTGCTTATCACATATATGAGGATACTCCGTCTCAGTGTCATAGAGAAACTTATCGCAGATGGGGCAGAAGGGCTGCAAGGATTCCGAGATCATGCTCTCACCTCCTCCCGAAAGAGAATTACCTCCGTGGAGAACATCCAGATAAGCTCTCCCCCGGCTAAGACGAAGGCGAGGTCGGCGTTCAGCCGGCCAGATTCGAACCCCATCCCTCCGGCCCATCGCCCGCCTCCATAGCCGAGCCGGAGGATCAGCGGCCTGAGGAGGACCACCTCCGCTCCCCAGCCGAGCCAAGCCGGCCCAGTGGGGGAGAGGGCCAACTCCCCAGCACTGCGGAGCCAGTCTAGCTCGAGCCGCGCACCCAGCCGAGTGAGCGGCTCACCGCGGGCTGAGGGATTCCGGAAGACCAGGCCCACAGAGAGCAATGGCCCGATGCTGAAGATGGTCCCTACATCTAGATCGGTCTCTCCAGAGCTATGGTAATGCAGCCCGAGCCCCAGGGCGAAGGCTTCTCGAGCTCGAGCACGGAGGGCGAGCGCCCCAGCCCAGAGCGTCTCGGCCCCGCTATCTGCCCAGGTCCCGCCGAGGCTGAGAGCCCCCCAGCGGGCCGAGCTGCTGAGGAGTCTCTCGCCATCGTGTGGTGCCAGCCCGAACGAGAAGCGAAGTCCCGTAAGCAGGGCCGGACCGGCAGGATTGCAAGCCCCCGCTAATCCATCGTCGGCCCAGGCGACACAGGTCCCGCCCCGCGCCAGGGTGCGGCTCCCCAGCCCTAGCTCCAGGTCTGCTCGCCCGGCCTGGCTTAAACTTAAGAGGATTAAGAGGAGCGCCGGGCCTAGCCAGGGGGCCAGGAGCTTATTTGAAGGCAATATGCGTGCTCGTCTCCTTCACGCCGTCGATCTTGTGGATCTTCGTCGCCACGGCCTCGCGGATGTCGGCCACATTCTCGACCTCGATGCTCACGATTGCATCGTAGTCCCCGGTGATCGGGTAGGCCTCCTTCACCTCGGGGAGCTTGGAGATCGCAGAGATGACTGAGTTGAGCTTCCCCGCCTCGACGCGGAGCAGAACATAAGCCCTAATCGCCATCGGGCCACCTCCTCTTCGATAGACTCCCCAAAATCTACCACAACCGCCTCCGGCCGTTCAAGGGCCAGGGCTGCCAAATATCAATTAACTTGACCCCGCGAGCGCGGACGGGATATAACCTCTCTCGAGGAGGAATGACTTGACCATGGAATTATTGCGGAGGCTCTCGGAGGCCGCGGGCATCCCGGGCTATGAGGAGGAGATCCGCGGCTTGGTGAAGGCGGAACTGGCCGGGCTCGTCGATGAGCTCCGGACCGATGTCCTGGGGAATGTCGTGGGAGTGAAGCGCGGGGCAGGCAAGGCCAACAACAGGAAGAAGATGATGCTCGCGGCCCATATGGACGAGATCGGGTTCCTCGTCAAGCACATCGAGAAGGAGGGCTTTCTCCGGATCGAGCCGCTTGGAGGATTCGACCCGCGGGTCCTCCTGGCTGAGCGGGTGGTGGTCCATACCGCCTCGGGCGATCTTCTAGGGACGATCGGCTCCAAGCCGGTCCACATCCTCACTGAGGAGGAGAAGAAGAAGCCTGTCGAGATCAAGGACCTCTTCGTCGATCTGGGGCTCCCGGCGGAGGAGGTGAAGCGGCTCGTCCGGGTCGGGGACACCGTGACCATGAAGCAGGGATTCGTCGAATTCGGTGAGGTCGTCTCGGGGAAGGCCCTCGATGATCGGGTCGGGATCTATGTGATGATCGAGGCCCTCCGGAAGGTTCAAGACCATAAGTGCGATATCTATGTGGTCGCCACGACCCAGGAGGAGGTGGGCCTCCGCGGGGCCCGGGTCTCAGGGTTCGAGATCTCCCCGGATGTGGCCATCGCGCTCGATGTGACCCTTGCCTGCGATGTCCCCGGGGTGAACGAGGCCGAGCAGATCACCAAGCTCGGCCAAGGGGTGGCGATCAAGCTGAAGGATGCCGCTTCGATCTCCAATCCGAAGCTCGTCCGCCGGTTGGTCGAACTGGCGGAGAAGAACGGGATTAAGTATCAATTGGAGATCCTCCCCCGCGGGGGGACCGATGCTGGGGCCCTGCAATTGACGAAGGAGGGCGTAGCCGCGGCCACGATCTCCGTCCCGACCAGGAATGTCCACACTGTAGTGGAGATGGCCCATAAGGGCGATATCCAGGGGGCAGTTGACCTGGTCGCGGCCTTCCTCGAGGTGGCCCACGAGGGGGATTACACCCTCTAGCTCTAAAGAAGCTGAAGCCACCGCCTAGGCGGTGGCTTCACCAAGTAAGGACGTGGATTGCAGCCCAGCTCCCGCCACCCGACCGATCTCTCACCCCCTTATTCGCGGAGTTTGGGCGCCCATCCATCTCGATTATAGCCCGCCCGAAGTCCGTCACCCTTTGCGGCTCGGGCCGATCCGAATTGGGAAGCCCCTCTCGGGACGGCAGCCTTCCCCCCGCGAGGTGCTCAATAATACCGGCGACGGAAGAGTTGGACCTCAACGGAGCTCTTCTTAAAGATGTAAACGAGCAAGGCCCCGGCGAGGAACCCCCCGATATGGGCGAAGAAGGCCACCCCTCCGCCGGAGGTGAGCCCCGTCGGGGCCAGGAGCAATTGATAGATGAACCAGAGGCCGAGGATGAGCATCGCGGGGAGGGCGACGATCCGGATGAAGAAGAAAAAGAAGATCAGGGTCAAGATCCGCGAATAGGGGAAGAGCATCAGATACGCTCCGAGCACACCGGCGATCGCCCCGCTCGCACCGATGATCGGGGTAGTGCTCTTGGTGCTGATCGCCACTTGGGCGAGGGCCGCGAGCGCCCCGCAGATCAGATAGAAGGCCAAGAACTTGAAGTGGCCCATGGCTCCCTCGACATTGTCCCCGAAGATCCAAAGATAGAGCATGTTCCCGAGGATGTGGGCGATCCCGCCGTGGAGGAACATCGAGGTGAAGAGCCCAATCCAGAGGGGAGAGGGGCCGGCGGGCCAGAGGTCGGCCCCGTTAAGGAACTCGTAAGGGCGGAGGCCGTAGGTGAGGATGAATAACTCCTCCTTTGTGATCCGCCCGAACGGCGTGGCCACGACCTGGGAGCCGAGGAGTTGCTGGTAGAGGAAGATCAGCCCGTTGAGGATGATCAGCGCGAGGGTCACATAGGGGACAGAGCCGCTCGGACGATAGTCCCGCAGGGGGATCATCGATTCACCTCGGCCAGTTTATACCGTAAGGGCCGGAGAGGAGGCAAACCTCACTTCCCCGCAGTGAGCGGCCGAACATTCGACCCATCGGCCTCCATCAGGTAGATCTCCCACTGGCCGCTCCGGTCGGAGCTGAAGGTGAGCTTTGTCCCATCGGGTGACCAGGCCGGTGCGATCGCGTTTGTCGTCCCAGTGGTGAGCTGGCGGACCTCATTCGTCGCCAGCTCGATCACATAGATGGCCCAACTGCCCCCTTGGTTGGAGGCGAAGGCGATCTTCGTCCCGTCTGGAGACCAGACGGGATCGGTCTTGGCGACCTTCTGCTCCCCCGGGCCGGGGAGACAGCCGCTCAGGCCCAGGACCAGAAGGAGAAGGACTAGGAAGGGAACGAGTGGCTTCATCGTCATCGCCCTCCTTGACTTGAATTGTTGGGAGTATAGCACATCGTGGGGCCGCTCAGCACGGTCACGGCTGGCCCTGGGCGAGCTGCTCCCTCAGGGAGCGAGCGAACCGGCGGGCGCGGAACCGCCCTCGGCCCTGGGAGCTGAAGGACCAGTAGGGGAGGGGCTTCCCGCCCTGGAGGAGCTCATACTGCCGGATCCGGACGAAGCCAGCGAGGAGGATGAGCACCCCGAAGATGAGGAGCAGCGGCCAGAGGTCCCCGAACTCTCGGCTCAAAAGCGCCCCCAAGCCCCCGAGCCCTGTGCCCACCAGGACCATCGGCCAACTGATCGGAGGGACCCGCTCGCGGAGCCCCTCGATCTCCCCCAGCACCAGCTCCTCCAAGAGCTCGACCCGCCCTTTTGGAGCCCGCTGCCGGAGGGCGAGGAGTCGCCTCGCGGTCAGCGCGAGCCAGACCGGCTCCCTCCGCCTGTTCACCAACTCCGCCTCGGCGAGGAGCGGTTCGCCCACATCCAGCTCGAGGGCCTTTTCCAGCCTCTTGAGTCGGAGCCGACGATACCACGGGAGGAGCTCCCAGAGGGAATAGTGGAAGATGATATAGAGCACCGATAACAAGCCGATAACGAGCCAGAAGGTCAGGCCGCCTAGTCCAATCATTCCCCTTACCTCGGGGAGATCATAACACCGATCGCGCGCTAGGCCAACCACGAATTGACGGGTCCTAGCGGCCCTGCTATAATCTTCAAGGAGGGATGACCGAACGGCAAGGAGCCGGTCTCGAAAACCGGTAAGGCCCTTTGGGCCCTCGGGGTTCGAATCCCCGTCCCTCCGCGCGCCTGTAGCTCAGGGGACAGAGCGACGGACTGCGGATCCGTAGGCCGGGGGTTCAAATCCTCCCAGGCG
>JBBIJD010000021.1:0-24372 GCA_037446135.1 Candidatus Fraserbacteria bacterium | reverse complement strand
CCAAGCCCCTTGGATCAAGACCTTTCATGCCACCTGCGCCCGGATCCTCCGAGACTGGGCCCACCTCGTGAGGAGGGGGGAGCGGCTTACGCGGAACTTCACCATCCTCGATGAGGACGACTCTCTCGATCTCCTCGGCGAGATCGTTAAGGATCAGGGGCTAGAGCCGCTCAGCCCGGCCCTCCTCGCCCAGCTCATTGAGCGGGCCAAGGATAATCTTCTGGAACCGGACGGGTTTCTTCGCCGGTATGAAGGCCGACTGGATGATGGCCTCCTCGAGGGAGCCTATACTGCCTATCGGCGCTATGAACAGGCCCTGGAGCGGAGCAATTCCCTCGACTTCGGGGACCTAATTAGGCTGACCGTCCGCCTCTTCCGCGAGGAGCCGCGGGTCCTGAGCCATTATCAGGAGCGGTTCAAGTTCGTCCTCGTCGATGAGTATCAGGACATCAACCATGCCCAATACATCTTCACCAAGCTCCTCGCCGGGCGAGATGGGAACATCTGCGTCGTTGGGGATGACGACCAAGCGATCTACAGTTGGCGCGGAGCCGATCCGAGCTGGCTCCTCCGCTTCGAGGAGGACTTCCCCCGGGCCAAGGTCGTCCGCCTCCGCTTGAATTACCGCTCTCCCGGGCGGGTCCTCCGCGCGGCCCAGGCCCTCATCAGGCACAATGAGCTGCGAAAGGAGAAGGAGCTCTTGCCCGTCAAGGGGGAGGGCCCCCCGCTCCATCTCTATGGGGCGGTCGATGGGCTCGATGAGGCCCAGTATGTCGCGATGGAGATCGAGCGTCTCCGTCGTGTCGAGGGGCTCCAGTTCGGAGAGATCGCCGTCCTCTATCGCGTCAATACCCTCTCGCGGGCATTGGAGGAGACCTTCCTCCGGTTCGGGATCCCCTACGAGGTCGTCCGCGGCCTCCGCTTCTATGAGCGGATGGAGGTCAAGGACCTCATCGCTTACTTGCGGCTGATCGTCAACCCCTCTGACGAGCTGAGTCTGCTCCGGGCCCTCGCCCGCCCGCGCCGGGGGATCGGGGAGAAGACAATCGAGGCGCTCCGCAGCTACGCCGCGCGAGAGGGGCTCACCCTCTGGGAGGCCCTTGCGCCCAGCTCCCGTGGGGATGGGAGCCCGCTCAGCCCCGGCGTGCGCAAGCGGCTGAAGGAATTCGTGGAGTTGATCACCACTCTCCGAGAGAGCAACCTCCCGCCGAGCGAGCTGGCCCGAGAATTGCTCGACCGGACCGGCTACCTCCGGTCCTTGGAGGGGGAGGAGGAGCGGTTGGGGAACATCCAGGAGGTGCTCGGCCAGCTCCGGGAATACAAGAGCCTCGAGGAGTTCCTCGAGGGGGTGGCCCTGGCCTCCGAGGCCGATGGCTACAGTGGGGAGGAGGGGCGGGTGGCCCTCTTGACCCTCCATGCGGCCAAGGGGCTAGAGTTCGGAGTAGTCTTCCTCATCGGGCTCGAGGAGGGACTCCTCCCACACCTCCGTGCGATCGAAGATGGGGAGATCGAGGAAGAGCGCCGCCTCCTCTATGTGGGGATGACGCGGGCCAAGCGGCGGCTCTACCTCTCCTACGCCGCCCAGCGCTCCCTCTATGGGACGGTCCTGTTCAACCCCCCCTCGCGCTTCCTGGCTGAACTCCCGAAGGAAGAACTGGAGGGAGCTTTCTCCCCCGAGCCCGCCGACTTGCAAAGCCCCGGGATTTGAGTTATACTAACCGGGGCGACCCTCGGACTCGGGGGTAGCTCTCCTTTTTATGATGGGCATGGATTCAGGAGGGAAAGATGCCTCTCTACCGCTATCAGTGTGATAATTGTGGCTATACATTCACTTCCCTCGAACCGGTCAATACTGACCATTTGAAGGCTTGCGGGAGGTGCGGCCGACTCTCCGCCAGGCGGAGCCTCGCCCGGGTGGGGATCGTCTATAAAGGGAGTGGGTTCCATGCCACCGACTATCGCCGGAATGGTGGAGGGGCCCGCGAAAGAGCACGGGAGAGAGAGGGAGTCCATCACGAAGATTGAGGGGGCCGCCACTCCGACCCAAGGGGTGGGGATGAGATTCCTAGCTGATACGATGCTAGGGAAGCTGGCGAAGTGGCTCCGCATCCTCGGCTATGATGTGCTCTACGCCCGCGATCTCGATGATCGCGCGCTGCTCGCACTCGCCCGCGCCGAGGGGCGGACCCTCCTCACGCGGGACGAGGAGCTGGCCCGCCGCTCTCGAGGGGTTCTCATCTCCTCCGACGACTGGCGGGAGCAGCTCCGCGAACTCTCCCAGCTCGTCCGGCTCGAGAGAAGTGGGCTCTTCACCCGTTGTCTTGAGTGCAATGTCCCGCTCGAGCCGGTGAAGCGGGAGGAGGTCGTGGACCATGTCTCGGCTTACCTTTTGGCGAGCCAGGCGGAGTTCGGCCGCTGCCCCCGCTGTCGACGGATCTACTGGAAGGGGACCCACTTCGCTTCCGCCCTGGCCGAAATAGAGGGGATCAATAAAGAGAGGTGAATCGATGATTATCAGCCCTGATGATCTCGGGAGCCTCCGGATCGGGTTGGCCTCCCCGGAGGAGATCCTCAGTTGGTCTAAAGGCGAGGTCACGGAGTCAGAGACGATCAACTACCGGACCCACAAGCCTGAGCGGGGCGGGCTCTACGCGGAGGAGATCTTCGGCCCGGTCAATGATTACGAGTGCGCCTGCGGGAAATACCGTGGCCGGAAGTTCGAGGGGATCGTCTGCGAGAAGTGCCATGTCCTGGTCACTGACAGCTCTGCCCGCCGGGTCAATATGGGCCACATCACCCTCGCCAGCCCGGTCGTCCATTTCTGGTTCATCCAAGGGATCTCCTCCCCGCTCTCGATCCTGTTGGGGATCAAGCGGAATATCCTGAGGCGGATCATCTACTACGAGACCGAGCCGATCCCACAGGAGCAGTTCCTCATCATCTCCTCCGGCGATCCTGATCTTGAGCCGGGTGAGCTCCTCTCCGAGATGGAGTATAAGATCCTGGCGGGGAAGAAAGAGTTCACCGCCGAGCCGGCCTACGCCGTCACCCAGGCGCCGGAGGTCCTCGCTCGCGCGAGTGGGAAGGTCTCGCTCACGAAGAAGAAGCTAGAGAACGGCGAGGAGATCCTCCTCCTCCGCTTGGGCGGGGAGGAGCATCCCCTCTCGCCCGAGGCGGAGCTCCTCGTCGAGGAGGGGGCCGAGGTCGAGGAGGGGGCCCTCCTCGCACCCGCCCCGACGAAGGCCGAGGTCCTCTCGGAGACGAAATTCAAGCTCTTTGAGAGGCTCTACGAATTAAAGGGGGAGAAGCTCGTCGAGGAGGTCGACAACCTCCTCTTCCTCGTCACCAGGGTGAAGAGCCCGGAGATCCCGCTCAAGGTCGGTGATACCGTCTGGGAGCTGGAGAAGCGGGCCTATGAGCTGGTCTACAAGGGCCAGTTCGAGGCCCAGACCGGGGCATTGGGGATCAAGGGTGTCCTGGAGAGCTTGGACCTCGAGCAATTGAGCCGCGAGCTCCGCGAGAAGCTCTCAGCCGAGGAGGCCGAGAGCCAGAGGACCCGACTCCTCAAGCGCCTGGAGATCGTGGAGCAGCTCCGCAAGTCGGGGAATCGCCCCCAGGACATCGTCCTCACGATCATCCCTGTCCTCCCGCCCTCCTTGCGCCCGATCGTCCAGCTGGAGGGTGGGAAGTTCGCCACCACCGACCTCAACGATCTCTATCGGAGGATCATCAACCGGAACAACCGCCTGAAGAAGCTGATGGAGATGGGCGCGCCGCAAGTGATCCTGAGGAATGAGCGGCGGATGCTCCAGGAGGCGGTCGACGCCCTCATCTACAACGAGAAGAAGGAGAACCCGATCCTCGGGCGCGATAACCGGCCGCTCCTCTCCCTCTCCGAGCGGATCCAGGGGAAACATGGCCGGCTCCGCCGGAATCTCTTGGGGAGGCGGGTCGACTACTCCGGACGGGCGGTGATCGTGGTCAACCCCCAGCTCAAGCTCCACCAGTGCGGGATCCCGAAGAAGATGGCCCTCGAGCTCTTCAAGCCGTTCATCCTCAACCGGCTGGAGACGCGGCTGATCACCAACTATGATGAGATCAAGAATAAGGCCCTCTCAGGGGAGATGCCCCAGGTCTGGGATATCCTCGAGGAGCTGATCAAAGAGCACCCGGTCCTCTTGAATCGAGCCCCCACGCTCCACCGCCTGGGGATCCAGGCCTTCGAGCCGATTCTAGTCGATGGGGATGCCATTCAGATCCACCCCTTCGTCTGCCCACCCTATAACGCGGACTTCGATGGGGACCAGATGGCGGTCCACCTCCCCCTCTCGAAGGAGGCGATTCAGGAGGCAAGGGAGCTGATGCTCTCCTCGAAGAACATCCTCTCTCCGGCCCGTGGGGAGCCCCTCTCCGAGCCGGCCCAGGACTTGATCTTCGCCTATTACTACCTCACACTGGAGGACCCCAATGGCCCGGGGAAGGGGAAGGCCTTCTCGAGCGTCAGAGAGGCCGAGCGGGCCCATGAGGAGAGGGTCATCACCCTCCACACGCCGATCAAGGTCCGCCTCGACGGGAAGCTCCTAGAGACGACCCTCGGGCGAGTCAAGCTCAACCTCCTCTTCCCCCCAGATCTGCGGAACTTCAATATGGTCTTCACGGGGAAGGAGATCGAGCGGGTCATCATGGAGTGCTACCATCGACACGGGCTGGAGCGGACGGTCCAACTCCTCGATGACCTGAAGGAGCTCGGATTCAAGGTCGCCACCCAATCGGGCCTGACGATCTCGATCATGGATGCCCTCATCCCCCCGGAGAAGGGGGAGCTCCTCCGCAAGGCCGAGGAACGGGTAGCAAAGGCCAATGAGGACTACGAGCGGGGCCTGGCGACCGAGGAGGAGCGGAAGGCGGCAGTAATCAGCATCTGGCGGGAGACGGTCGACCGGGTCCGCGAGGCGACGATGCGGAACTTCGCGAAGTATCGGTTCAACCCAATTTACAACATCGTCCGCTCCGGGGCCAGAGGGAGCGCCACCCAGGTGACCCAGCTCGCGGGGATCCGCGGCCCGATGGCCGACCCCACGGGGCGGATCATCGAGATGCCCGTCAAATCGAACTTCCGCGAGGGCCTCTCCTGCCTGGAGTATTTCATCTCCACCCACGGCGGGCGGAAGGGGACGGCTGACACGGCCCTCAAGACCGCCGACTCGGGCTATCTCACCCGGAGGCTCGTCGATGCCACGGAGGAGTTGATCGTCAAGGAAGAGGACTGCGGGACAGCCAATGGGATCGAGGTCGATCCCCTCTACTACGGGCGTGGCGAGGTGATGGAGACAATCGAGGAGCGGATCTATGGCCGGGTCGCCGCTCAGGAGATCCGCTATGACGGGGAGGTCTACCTCGAGCGGGGTGAGCTGATCGGGAAGGAGAAGGCCAGCAAGCTGGGGCGGCTCCAGTTCACCGTCAAGACGAACGACCCGAAGTTCCTCGACCGCGTGATCGGGATGAAGAGCGTGGCCGACATTCGGGACCCCAAGACGAACTTCGTCCTCGTCCGCCAGGATGAGCTGATCAATGACTATCTGGCCGAGCGGCTCCGCTCGAGCGGCGTCCCCGAGGTCACTGTCAGGCCGAACATCGTCATCCGCTCCCCGATGACCTGTGAGACCCGCCGCGGGGTCTGTCAGAAGTGCTATGGCCTTGACCTCTCTAATCACCGGCTCGTGGCATTGGGGACGGCCGTCGGGGTGATCGCGGCCCAGTCGATCGGCGAGCCGGGGACCCAATTAACGATGAAGACCTTCCACACCGGCGGGATCGCCGGGGTCGACATCACTCAAGGTCTCCCCCGCGCGGAGGAGCTCTTTGAGGCAAGGAAGGCCCTCCGCTCGGCCGAAGGGAAGATCGCCGACATCAACGGGAATGTCCTCGGCTTCGAGCCGACCCCCCAGGGGACCCAGCTCGTCCGGATCCGCGGGGAGGAGAAGAAGATTACCGTCCCGCTCCCGCTCTGCCGGGCCAAGCCGGGCGACGAGCTCCAGCTCGGTGAGATCATCGCCCGGACCAGCCCGAGCAGCGGGGAGCTCCGAATCATCCAGCGAAATGGGAAGAAGAGCGTCCTGATCATCCCTAAGGAGATCTGTCGCTACTCCCTCCCGGCGGGGGTCGAGGTCAAGCTCCAGGACGGCCAGTGGGTCGAGGCCGGGACCCCGATCACCGCACCATATCATGAGGGGCCGACCCTAGCCCAGACCGATGGGGTCGTTGAGGAGATCATCCAGGATGGGAAGCGGGCCATCATCATCCGCGACGACCGGGGTCAGCGGTTCGAGCACCCGATCCCTCGCGGGGCCCGCTGCCAGGTTCAGGTCGGCGACCAGGTCAAGCAAGGGGAGAAACTCACCACCCGCTCTACCCCGATCATCCTCAAGGCGGAGAAGAGCGGCCAACTCCTCCTCCGCGACGGTGAGGCGATCATCTACCACCCGAAGGAGGGGGGGCGGGAACTGACCCTGACCCCGGACCTCGAGCTCCTCCGCGAGGACGGGGCCCACTTGGAGAAGGGGGAGCAGTTCTTCCGCCTGCGGAACCTCCCCGAGCGTGATTGGGTAGTGGTCGACTGGGTCGAGGAGCGAGACGGCCTGGCGGAGATCACCTTCCACTACGAGAGCAAGATCGAGCTCCCCTCCACCAGTTCCCCGATCGTCCGGGTCGGGGACAAGGTCCGCCGCGGCGACCTCCTCTCCAAGGGCGTCACCTCGCCCCACTTCCTCCTCAAGGTCGCGGGGGTCGAGCGGGCTAGGGAATACCTCCTCACCGAGATCCATAAGGTCTATAAGAGCCAGGGAGTCGATATCAATGACAAGCACATCGAGTTGGTGATCCGCCAGATGTTGAACAATGTCCGAGTTGAGGACCCTGGGGACTCCCGTTTCTTCCCCAACCAGCTCGTGGTCCTCGAGGAGTTCAATGCCGAGCGGGAGCGGCTCCTCCGAGAGAACCGGGAGATCCGCGAGGCCCGGGAGGGGCTCCTGGGCGCGACCCTCGCCGCCGAGGTCCGCGTGGGGGATGAGCTCCTCGCCCCGGCCGGGGCCGCCCTGACGGAGGAGATGCTTGCCCAGCTCCTCCAAGCGGGAGTCGCAGAGGTGACGATCGCCCGAGGGGGCGGGCCGGAGACAGTCCGGATCAAGGAGTGGCGGCTCCCCAGCGGGGAGCGGGTGATGCTCCGGATCTCCAAGGCCGCGCTGGAGACGAAATCCTTCCTCTCCGCCGCCTCGTTCCAGCGGACAACGACGATCCTCGCTGAGGCGGCCCTCCGGGGGGAGATCGACCGCTTGGAAGGGCTGAAGCCGAATATCATCGTGGGGAAGAAGATCCCCGCCGGGACGGGCTTCTCCAGGCCGGCTTGACCTTGACATGGGCCTGTTTTTTCTCTATAATACCGGCCACGGCAGGGAGTTATCGATATCTTCCCCGTTTATAGTCGAGCTTACTAGGGAGGACTTTTATGCCCACGATCAGTCAACTGATCCGGCGTGGCCGGAAGGAGAAGGTGAAGCGGACGAAGGCGGCTGCCTTGGCCGGCTCTCCGCAGAAGCGGGGGGTTTGCACCAAGGTCTTCACGCGGACGCCGAAGAAGCCGAACTCCGCGCTCCGTAAGGTCGCTCGCGTCCGGCTCAGCAATGGCCAGTATGTGACGGCTTACATCCCCGGCGAGGGCCATAACCTCCAGGAGCACTCGATGGTCCTAGTCCGCGGGGGGCGGGTGAAGGACCTCCCCGGCGTCCGCTACCACATCATCCGCGGGACTCTCGATGCGGCAGGGGTGGAAGGGCGGAAGCGCGGCCGCTCCCTCTACGGGGCGAAGCGAGGAGGAGGCTAGTGATGGCCGAGAAGGTGCTCCCCAGGCGAGAGATCGCCCCAGACTTGCGCTACAACAGCCAGGTGGTCGAGAAGCTCATCAACTATGTGATGCGCGAGGGGAAGAAGTCGCTCGCCCGGAGGATCGTCTATAGTGCTTTCGAACTGGTGGAGAAGAAGAGCGGGGAGAATGCGATGGATCTCTTCAATCGGGCCTTGGAGAACTGCTCCCCGAGGCTCGAGACCCGCTCGCGGCGGGTCGGCGGGGCGGCCTACCAGGTCCCTTTCGAGGTCCCGCCGGAAAGGCAGCGGACCCTCGCCCTGCGCTGGCTTGTCCAAGCGGCTCGCGCCCGGAGTGAGCGGACGATGGCCGAGCGGCTCGCCGCTGAGCTCCTCGCTGCGGCCAATAAGGAGGGGAAGGCCTACGAGAAGAAGCTGGAAGCCCACCGCATGGCCGAGGCCAGTCGGCCCTTCGCCCACTACCGCTGGTAAACCCCAGGCTGTGAGGATCGATGATGGAAGAGAACAATTATCGCATTGAAAGGGTCAGGAACATCGGGTTCGTCGCCCACATCGATGCGGGGAAGACGACCACGACGGAGCGGATCCTCTATTACACCGGGCGGACCCATAAGCTGGGGAATGTCGATGAGGGGACGACCGAGATGGATTGGATGGAAGAGGAGCGTGAGCGGGGGATCACCATCACCAGCGCCGCGACCACCTGCTTCTGGCGAGATCATCGGATCAACATCATCGATACCCCCGGCCATGTGGACTTTACCGCCGAAGTCGAGCGCTCCTTGAGGGTCCTCGATGGGGCGATCGTCATCTTCTCCGGGGTGGACATGGTCGAGTCCCAATCGGAGAAGGTCTGGCGTCAGGCCGACAAATACGGGATTCCCAGATTGGCCTTCATCAACAAGCTCGATCGGGTCGGGGCCCAGTTCGCCCAGACGATGGAGATGATCCGCGAGCGGCTCAATGCTATCCCCCTCCCTCTCCAGATCCCCTATGGGAGCGGCCAGGATTTCCAAGGGATGATCGACCTTTTGAGGATGGAGCTCATCCGTTGGGACGAGAGCAGCCAGGGCGAGCGGTATGAATACCTCCCGATCCCAAAGGAGATGGAGGCGGAGGCAAAGGCCTTCCGGGAGACCCTGATCGAGCGGCTCGCCGAGTCTGATGAGGAGCTGCTCATGGAGTTCTTGGAGGGGCGAGAATTGAGCAGGGAGCGACTCCTCCCTGTGATCCGGCGGGCCACACTCAAGGGGTATGTCCCGGTCCTCGGTGGGGCCTCCTTGAAGAACATCGGGATCCAGCCACTCTTGGACGCGATCGTCGATTTCCTCCCCTCACCACTCGATATCCCCCCAATCCGGGGGATCTGGTGGGAGGGGCAGAACGGGGACCGCCGCCGAGGCGAGAAGGTCCGCCACGCCGACCCAGGAGAGCCGCTAGCCGCCCTGGCCTTCAAGGTCGTGACTGATGAGTATGCGGGGCGGCTCATCTTTCTGCGGATCTATTCAGGGCGGCTCGAGCGGGGTGCGACCCTCCTCAACTCCACGAGAGGGGTGAAAGAGCGGATCTCCAGGATCTTCCATATGCATGCGAATGACCGGACGGAGATCGAGGCGGCCTCCGCTGGGGATATCGTGGCCGTCGTCGGGCCGCACGAGCTCTCGACCGGGGACACCCTCTGTGACCCCCGAGACCCGATCATCTTGGAGAGGATCGAGTTCCCCGAACCGGTCCTCTCCGCGGCGATCGAGCCCCAGACCGAATCGGAGGAGAAGCGGCTCACCGAGGCCCTGCACAAGCTGGCCCAAGAGGACCCGACTTTCAAGTTCCGCGTCGACTCCGAGACGAACCAGACGATCATCTCCGGGATGGGCGAGCTCCACCTGGAGATCCTCATCCACCGCCTGACGCGGGACTTCAAGGTCACAGCCCATGTCGGCAAGCCCGAGGTGGCCTACAAGGAGACACTCGTCCAGCCGGTTGAAGTGGAGGAGCGCTTCATCAAGCAGACCGGTGGGAGGGGGCAGTATGCCCATGTGCTCATCAAATTTGAGCCGCTCGGGCGGGGAGAGGGCTTCGTCTTCGAGGACCGGGTCAAGGGGGGGGCGATCCCCCAGGAGTTCATCCCCGCGGTCCGTGAGGGGATCGAGGAGGCGATGCAGAGCGGCCCGCTCGGCGGCTACCCCGTGGTGGACCTCAAGGCCACCCTCATCGGCGGCTCGTTCCATCCGGTCGACTCCTCGGACTTGGCCTTCAAGACCGCCGGAGCACGCGCCCTCCACAAGGCGCTGAGCCAGGGTGGAGCCGAGCTCCTCGAGCCGATCATGGAGGTCGAAATCATCTCCCCCAACGAATACCTCGGCGAGGTGGTCGATGATGTCAAGGTCCGGCGGGGGGAGATCAAGGCGATCGAGAGCCGGAACTCGACCCAGATCGTCCGGGCGGAGATCCCCCTAGCCGAGACCTTCGGTTACGCTACGAGGCTCCGGTCGCTCACCCAGGGGCGGGCGGTCTACTCCCTGAAGTTCGCGCGTTACGAGCTCGTCCCTTCTAGCAGAAAGGAGGAAGTCCTCAAAGGGCGCTAGGCGATGGCAAGGGAGAAGATCAGGATCAGGGTCAAGGGTTATGACCATGAGCTAGTCGACGAGGCGATCAAGCGGATCATCAAGACCGCCCTGGAGTCCAGGGCCAAGATCTCCGGCCCGATCCCACTCCCCAGCGAGACGAGGCGCTACACGGTCCTGCGCTCACCCCATGTGAACAAGAAGTCGATGGAGCACTTCGAGCGCCGGATCCATAAGCGGCTCCTCGACATCCGCGAGCCGACCTCGGAGACGATCAACTCCCTCATGGATATCGAACTCCCGACGGGGATCGACATCGAGGTCAAGCTATGAAGACGCTAGGGATCTTGGGGCGGAAGTTGGGGATGGTCCAACTCTTCTCCGAGGACGGTCGGGCCCTCGCAGCGACGGTGATCCATGCCCCTCCTTCGGTCGTGGTCCAGGTGAAGACGGAAGAGAAGGACGGCTATAATGCGATCCAGCTCGGCTGGGGCGAGGTCAAGGAGCGGCGGCTGACCAAGCCGCTCTTGGGCCATTTCAAGGCGGCGGGGGTCACGCCGCGCCGCTTCCTCCGCGAGGTCCGTGTCCCAGATCCCACGCAGTTCAAGCCGGGCCAAGAACTGGGGGTGGAGCTCTTCCAGGTGGGGGAGGAGATCATCGTCAGCGGCCGGACTAAGGGGAAGGGCTTCCAGGGGCCGATGAAGAGATGGGGCTTCCGTGGCGGGCCAAAATCCCACGGCTCGAACTTCCGCCGCCGGCCAGGCTCGATCGGGACGATCCGCGGGACGGGGAGGGTCTTCAAGGGGCAGAAGATGGCTGGGCGGACGGGGAACGAGCGGGTCACACTCAAGGGCGTGAAGGTCCTGAAGGTCGATCCTGAGCGACACCTCCTGATCGTCAGAGGGGCGGTCCCCGGGGCGAGGCGCGAGCTCTTAGAATTGAGGAAGGAGGCGCGGCCTCAAGCCAATGGGAAAGGTTAAGCTATACAAGAGCGACGGGACGGAGGGGGGCGAGGTGGAGTTCCCCCCCTGCCTCCTGGAGGAGAAAGTCGACCCGGACCTCCTCCACCGGGCGGTCCAGTATTCCCTGGTCAATCGGCGGCGGGGGACGGCCTCGACGAAGACTCGTGGGGAGGTCCGCGGCGGAGGCCGGAAGCCCTGGCGCCAGAAGCACACCGGGCGGGCACGCCAGGGTTCACGCCGCTCCCCGATCTGGCGGGGCGGAGGGGTCACCTTCGGGCCGAAGCCTCGAGAATACGAGTATGAGCTCCCGAAGAAGATGCGCCGGAAGGGCTTGAGGATGGCCCTCACCGCCAAGGTCAGGGAGAACCAACTGATCCTCCTCGAGGGGCTCTCCTTTGCTTTCCCCAAGACGAAGGAGGCCCTCCGCCTCCTCGGGAGCCTGGGCTACGACCACGGGGAGGAGAAGGTCCTCATCCTGGTCTCGAAGGAGGAGGATACTCTCCCAGTGAGGAAGTCCTTCAGCAACATCCCCTGGGCCAAGTGCCTCCCCGCCGCTGGAGCGAATGTCTACGAGTTGTTAAAATATGAGCGCCTGCTCCTCACCCACGGGGCCCTCGAGGAACTGAAAGCGAGGTTGTGCTGAGCTAATGGAACACCCTGAGGAGATCTTGGTGGCCCCACTGGTGAGTGAGGAGGGCTGGCGCCTCCAGGAGAGCAATATCTATGTATTTCGCGTCCGCCCGGAGGCGAGCAAACAGCAGATCAAACGGGCAGTGGAGGAGCTCTTCAAGGTCCGGGTCATCGCCGTCCGGACGATGAATATGCCGGGGAAGCCGCGACGGCAGCGGTTCTACCAGCGGGGGCGAACCCCCCATTGGAAGAAGGCCCTCGTCCGGCTGGCTGAGGGTGACCGGATCGAGATGTATCAATAGAGAGAGGCGTTTCTTATGGGACTGAAGAAATTTAAGCCGACCTCGCCGGGCCTCCGCCATGCGGAGTGGCCGGACTATTCCGAGTTCACGACTGAGGAGCCGGAAGAGAGCCTCCTCGTCCCGCTCCACAAGAATGGCGGCCGGAACAACCAGGGGAAGATCACCGTCCGCCACCGCGGGGGCGGGAACAAGCGGTTCTACCGATTGATCGACTTCCAGCGGGATAAGCTGGGGATCCCCGCCAAGGTCGTCTCCCGGGAGTATGACCCCAACCGCTCGGCTTGGATCACCCTCCTCCACTATGCCGACGGGGAGAAACGGTATATCCTCGCCCCGCTCAAGCTGGAGCTCGGGGAGACAGTCGAGGCCGGTGAGGAGGCGGAGGTCAAGCCGGGGAACGCCCTCCCACTGAAGAAGATCCCGCCGGGGACCCTCGTCCACAATGTCGAGCTCGCCCCCAAAAGCGGCGGGCGGGTCGCCCGAGCCGCCGGGGCCGCGGCCCAGGTGATGGGCCTCGAGGGGGGAATGGCCCAGCTTCGGCTCCCTTCAGGCGAGATCCGCCTCTTCCATGAGAGTTGTATGGCCACGATCGGCCAGGTGAGCAATCCAGACCATAAGAATGTGAAGCACGGCCAGGCCGGGCGGGTCCGCCGCCTCGGGCGCCGGCCGAAGGTCCGTGGGGTGACCATGAACCCCGTCGACCACCCGCACGGTGGCGGCGAGGGGCGTCACCGCGTCGGGCGCCAGCCGGTCTCCCCGACGGGGAAGCTGGCCCACGGCCCGCGGACGCGCAAGAAGCATAAGCCGAGCGATAAGCTCATCCTCCGCCGGGCGAGGGAGGAGAGGAGGAAGCGCTGATGGCGAGGTCACTGAAGAAGGGGCCATTCGTCGCGCCCCATCTCTTGGAGAAGATCGAGCGGCTCAAGCGGGGCGACCTCCAGGAGATCAAGACCTGGTCGAGAGCCTCGATGATCATCCCCGAGATGGTCGGCCTGACGATCAAGGTCCATAACGGGCGGACTCATGTCCCGGTCTACATCACGGAGAACATGGTCGGCCACCGGCTGGGGGAGTTCGCCCCGACCCGGACCTTCCGCCAACATGGTGGGGTGAAGAAGAAGAAGGCCGTGGCGCCGAAGTAAAGAGATGGAAGTGAAAGCGGTCTCGCGGATGGTCCGGATCTCGCCGAAGCGGGCGCGGCTGGTGATCGACCAGATCCGGAATAAGGATGTGGACCGGGCCCTGGAGCTCGTCCGCCTCTCCAGGACGAAGGCGGCCCGCTTCATCCAGAAGACCCTGGAATCGGCGATCGCCAACGCTGAGAATAATCATGACTTAGATGCGAGCCGGCTCTTCGTCAAGGCCGCTTATGTCGATGAGGGCCCCTCGCTCAAGCGGGTCCAGCCCCGTGCGCGCGGGCGGGCCGATATGATCCGCCATCGGACGAGCCATATCACGATCATCGTCGCTGAAGCTGAGGAGGGCGAGTAGGGTCATGGGCCAAAAGACGCATCCCATCGGGTTCAGGCTGGGGATCCACAGGAAGTGGCAGTCCAATTGGTTCAGTGAGAAGAAGGCCCCGGAATACCTCCTGGAGGACCATCGGATCAGGGAGCTGATCCAGAAGCAGTATCACGGCGCGGGGATCGCTGAGGTGAACATCGAGCGCCCGACCGATGACCGGGTCTCGATCATGATCCGGACGGCCCGGCCGGGAATCATCATCGGGCGGGGCGGGACCGAGATCAACAGCCTCCAAGCGACACTAGAGAAGATGACCGGAAGGAGGGTCCGCATCTCGATCAAGGAGATCGATAACCCTGATCTGGAGGCGATCCTCGTCGCCAGGGATGTCGCCTTCCGGATCGAGAACCGGACCCCCCCAGTCCGGGCGATGAAGGAGATCATCGAACGGGTCACAGCCAACGGGGCCCAAGGGGTCAAGATCCGCTGCTCGGGGCGGCTCGGGGGGGCCGAGATCGCCCGCTCCGTAGAGCAGAGGGCGGGCCGGGTTCCCTTGCAAACGATCCGGGCCGACATCGACTACGGGTTCACCGAGGCCCCCACGAAATACGGCCCGATCGGGATCAAGGTCTGGCTCTACCGCGGCGACTTCCGCCCGGTCGAGCCCCAAAGCAGGAGTGATAGCGATGCCGCTGCTCTTTCCTAATCGGCGGAAGTTCCGGAAGGATCAGCGCGGTCGGCGGAAGGGGAAGGCGCTCGCCGGCTCTGAGGTGGCCTTCGGCGACTGGGGGATCCAGGCCCTCGAGCCGGCTTGGGTCACCGCCCAGCAGATCGAGGCCTGTCGGACCGCGATCATCCGCGCTCTAGGGAGGGGGGGTAAGGTCTGGATCAGGATCTTCCCCGATAAGCCGGTCACAAAGACCCCCGCGGAGACGAGGATGGGCGGGGGGAAGGGGAATCCCGAGCAGTGGGTGGCCGTCGTCCTCCCGGGGCGGATCCTCTTCGAGCTGGCGGGGGTCGAGCAAGCGAAGGCCCGGGAGATCGCGGAGTTAGTCGATCATAAGCTCCCGCTCAAGACCCGCTTGCGCCGGCGCTTGGCCCTCGGAGGTGAGGTATGAAAGCGGAGGCATTGCGCGAACTGACCAGCGAGGAATTGCGGGGGAAGGAGCGGGAGCTCCGGCGGAAGCTCTTCAACCTCCGCTTCCAAGTGGCGATGAACCGCCAAGAGAACACGGCCGCGCTCACGGAGACGAAGAGGGATATCGCCCGCATCCTGACGCTCCTCCGCGAGCGGCAGAAGGAGGAGGGCTAGAAAGATGCCGCGGAAGGAGTTCATCGGCCGGGTCGTGAGTGCGAAGATGCCGAAGACGATCGCCGTCCTGGTGGAGCGGCGGGAGCAGCACCCCCTCTACAAGAAGTTCATCTGGAAGCGCTCTAAGTTCTATGCCCATGACGAGAAGGGCGAGGCTAAGGAGGGCGACCTGGTCCGGATCGCCGAGACCCGCCCCCTCTCCCGCCTCAAGCGCTGGGAACTAGTAGAGATTATCGAGCGCCGCTCGGGAGCGGCACAAGGAGGAGAGACGGCGTGATCCAGCAGAGGACGATCCTCAAGGTCGCGGACAACTCCGGGGCCCGCGAGGTCCGCTGTATTGCCATCCTCAAGCGGGGGAAGGCCAGGGGCGGAAGGATTGGGGACATCGTGGTCGGCTCGGTCCAGAAGAGGCTCCCCACTAGCGAGATCCCTAAGGGGAAGGTCGTCAAGGGGGTGATCGTCCGCTCACGGGACCGCTTCCGCCGGGAGGATGGGAGTTACATCAGGTTCGATGACAACGCGATCGTCCTCGTCAATGACCAGATGGAGCCGCTCGGGACGAGGGTCTTCGGCCCGGTTGCAAGGGAGCTGCGGGCCAAGGGGCTCCTTCGGATCATCTCCTTGGCCTCGGAGGTCCTCTAGATGGAGGGGCTGATGAAGAAGGTGCGGAAGGGTGACATCGTGAAGGTCATCGCCGGGCGGGACCGGGGGAAGGTCGGGGAGGTCTTGCGTGTCTTCCCCACCGAGGATAGAATTATCGTCAAGGGCGTCCACATGGTGAAGCGCCACCAGCGCCCGACCGCGCGGATGCGCGAAGGCGGGATCATCGAGCGGGAAGGGAAGATCCACATCTCCAATGTCCTGGTCATCTGCCCGGAGTGCGATGCCCCCACGCGGGTCGGGTTCGCGTGGAGCCCTGAGGGCGAGAAGCTACGGAAGTGCAAGCAGTGTGGGAGGACTTTCCCATGATGCTCTACGAGCGGTTTAAGGGGGAGATCATCCCCAAGCTGATGGCGGAATTGGGGTATAAGAATGTGATGCAGGTCCCGCGGATCGAGAAGGTCATCATCAACGCCGGTGTCTCGGAGACGGATAACCCCAAGGTCCTCGAAGGCGTGATCCGAGACCTCTCGTTGATCACGGGCCAGCGGCCGGTGGTGACCCGAGCGAAGCGCTCGATCTCCGACTTCAAGATCACCAAGGGGAAGCCGGTCGGCTGCATGGTTACCCTCCGCGGGGTCCGGGCTTATGCCTTCTTGGAGAAGCTCTTCAATCTCGTCCTCCCCAAGACCCGCGACTTCCGCGGGCTCTCCTCGGCCTCATTCGATGGCCGGGGGAACTACAGCCTCGGCCTCGATGAGCAATTGGTCTTCCCCGAGATCAAGTATGATGAGATCGAGAAGGTCCAAGGGATGGACATCACGATCGTCACGACCGCCAAGACCGATCGGGAAGGGTATTATCTCTTGAAGGAGCTCGGGTTGCCGTTCAAGGATTAAAGATGGCGAAGAAGGCGCTGATCATCAAGTCCCAGCGGGAGCCGAAGTTCCCGGTAAGGCGGCATAATCGCTGCCGGATCTGCGGCCGGCCCGGCGGTTATATCCGGGACTTCGGGGTCTGTCGGCTCTGCTTCCGCGAGCTGGCCCATCGTGGGCTCGTCCCCGGGGTGAAGAAGGCGAGTTGGTAAGATGGACCCGATAGCGGACATGCTGACGCGGATCAGGAACGCGAATGAGCGCTTCCTCCCTGAGGTCCGCCTCCCCGCCTCGCGCCTCAAGGAGGAGATCGCAAAAGTCCTCGAGGAAGAGGGCTATATCACTGGCTATAAGGTCGAGGAAGAGGGGGTCAAGCGGAGGCTGACCATCTTCCTCAAGTATAAGGGGAAGCGGGGGAAGGAGCGGGTGATCACCGGGATCGAGCGGGTGAGCCGGCCCTCCCAGCGGATCTATCTCGAGAAGGACGAGCTCCCCAAGGTCCGCGGCGGCCTGGGGGTCGCCATCCTCTCGACCTCTCAGGGGGTCATGACCGACCGGGAGGCGCGAGAGCGTGGGATCGGCGGCGAGCTCCTCTGCAAGGTCTGGTGAACTGAGCGGAGATGTCTAGGATCGGGAAGCGACCAATACCAGTCCCCCCGGGGGTGAAGGTGGAGATCACCCCCGAGCGGGTGATCGTGAGCGGGAAGTATGGCCGGCTGGAGCAGCGCTACGAGCCGGATAAGGTGACGGTCGAACTCCAAGATGGGCAGATCCTCGTCCGGCGCAAGGGGGATTCCCCCGAGTATCGCGCCCGTCATGGCCTCTACCGCTCGCTGATCGCCAACATGATCCAGGGGATGAGCGAGCCCTACACTAAGACGCTAATTCTCAAGGGGCTCGGCTATCGGGCGAAGCTTTTGGGAAGGACACTGGAGCTGGAGATCGGCTTCTCCCACCCTGTCCGCTATGAGGTCCCCCAGGGAGTGGAGGTCTCGCTCCCGGCCCAGGATCAGATCGTCCTCCGCAGTCCCGATAAGCAACTGGTCGGCCAGGTCGCGGCCAAGATCCGCGCCTTCCGCAAGCCCGAGCCCTATCAGGGGACGGGGATCAGGTATAAGGACGAGCAAATCATCCGGAAGGAAGGGAAGCTCGGGAGGAAGGCCGCTGCCTAGCCTAGACTGAACTGACTAGAGATGACGCGCTTAACTAGAGAGGAGGCCCGGAAGCGCCGCCACCGCCGGATCCGGAAGAAGATCTTCGGGACGGCGGAGCGCCCTCGACTCTGTGTCTACAAGAGCCTCCGTCACATCTATGCCCAATTGATCGACGATACCACGGGGCGGACGCTCGTCGCGGCCTCGACTCTCGACCCCCAGTTCAACGGTTCCGGCTGCAACATCGCCTCGGCCAAGGAGGTGGGGAAGCTCCTCGCTGCGCGGGCGGAGGCCCAAGGGATCACCCAGGTCGTCTTCGACCGGAGCGGCTACCCCTACCACGGGCGGATCAAGGCCCTCGCCGAGGCGGCAAGGGAAGGAGGATTGAAGTTTTGAACCAGAGTGCGCGACGCGGGGTGTCAGGGGCGGTTCTGAACGGGACAGCGGAGCTCCAGAGCGAGGTCATCGACATCCGCCGGGTGGCCAAGGTGACCAAGGGGGGGAAGAACCTCTCCTTCCGGGCCATAGTCATTGTGGGGGACGGGGCCGGGAGAGTGGGGATCGGGAAGGGGAACACCCGCGAGATCCCCCAGGCGGTCCAGCAGGGGATTCGGGATGCCCAGCGGAACATGATCTCTATCCCTCTCGTCGAGGGGCGGACGATCCCCCATGAGGTCGAGGGGAAGTTCAAAGCGGCGAGAGTCCTCCTCAAGCCAGCCTACAAAGGGACGGGGATCATCGCCGGGACGACCGTCGGGACGATCTGCCGCCTCGCCGGGATCAAGGATATCCTCACCAAATCGCTCGGCTCGACCAATCCTCTCACGCTCGCCCGAGCGACTATCGTGGCCCTCCAGCAGCTCCGGACTCCCGAGGAAGTCGCGCGCCTGCGAGACAAGAAGGTGGAGGAACTCTTAAGATGAAGCTCGAGGAGCTACGACCCGCGCCCGGGGCTAAACACAAGGAGAAGCGGGTCGGGCGGGGGAACGCTAGCGGCCATGGGAACCAGTCCGGGCGGGGCACCAAGGGCCAGAAGGCCCGGACCGGCGTCCGGATGGTCCCGGGATTCGAGGGGGGCCAGACACCCCTCTGGAAGAGGCTTCCCAAGCGGGGCTTCCGGAGCCCCAACCGGAAGAGCTATGACTGGATCAATCTCGATGTCCTCGAGCGGGCCTTCGAGTCCGGGGCGGAGGTGACCCCGCCGCTCCTACGGGAGCGCGGGCTAGTCAAGGGCCGCCGAGAGGTCAAGATCCTCGGCCGAGGGAAGCTCACCAAGGCCCTGGTCGTCCGGGCCCATCGCTTCTCTAAGTCGGCCAAGGTGGCGATCGAGGCGGCCGGAGGCCAGGCGATCGAGCTGGAGCCGAGAGAGAAGGAGAAGGATAAGAGAGGAGCGGCAGAGTAACTATGGCCCAGCGGGTCAGCCTATGGCGGAGCACCGTTCAGGCCTTCAGCATCCCTGAGGTCAAGAAGCGGGCCCTCTTCACCTTGGGGGCGATCATCGTCTTCCGGATCGGGGCCTGGATCCCAGTCCCGGGGGTCGACCTCGAGGCCTTCGCCAACTTCTTCCAAGGGTTCGGCGGGGGGATCTTCGGCTTCCTCAACATGTTCAGCGGCGGGGCCCTGGAGAACTTCTCCCTCTTCGCCCTCGGCGTCGTCCCCTATATCAACGCCTCGATCATCTTCAGCCTGCTCGTCCCGATCATCCCCCGCTTAAAGGAGCTCCAGCAGCAGGGCGAGGAAGGGCGAAAGATCATCACTCGCTGGACCCGCTACGCCACGGTCCTACTGGCCATCATCCAGGCGCTCGGTTACAGCGTCGTTATCGTCAACCAAGGGCTCCTCCAGCCGGGCCAGCCGATCATCCCCTTCTATCTCACCTCGCTGATCGCGATGGTCGCGGGGACGATCTTCCTGATGTGGCTCGGGGAGAGGATCACCGAGAATGGGATCGGGAATGGGATCTCCATGATCATCATGCTCGGGATCATCTCCCGCTTCCCCGCCTATGTCCGGAACACCTATCTCCAGATCTCGACCGGCTCGACTAGCCCCTTCTGGGCCCTGGCATTGATCATTGTCTTCATCGGGGTGACTGCGGGGATCGTCCTCGTCCAACTCGGGGCCCGGAGAGTCGAGGTCCAGTACGCTAAGCGGATCGTCCAGGGCCGGGTCTATGGCGGTCAGTCCACTTATCTCCCGATCGCTGTCAACCAAGGCGGGGTCATCCCGATCATCTTCGCCGCGGCACTCCTTGCCCTCCCACTCACGGTGATCAACTTCATCCCCGGCTGGCAGTGGCTCCGCAATTATGTGGGCGAGGGGACTCCCGCTTATCTTGCGGCCTATGCGATCTTGATCATCTTCTTTACATACTTCTACAGCGCGATCGTCTTCGACCCCAGAGATGTCTCGGAGAACTTGAGGAAATGGGGCGGGTTCATCCCCGGGATCCGGCCGGGACGGTATACCTCGGACTACATCAGCAGGGTCATCAACCGGGTCTTACTCATTGGGGCCCTCTTCCTCACTGCCATCGCCATCCTGCCCTATCTGATCATCGGTGCGAGCGGGATCAGCGGGATCTGGATCGGCGGGACCTCGCTCTTGATCGTCGTCGGCGTCGGGGTGGATATGATGAAGCAGATCGAGGCCCACATGGTCGAGCGGCAGTATGAGAGCTTGATCAAGAAGGGGGCCGTCCTGGGGAGGAGGCTATGAGCGGGGATCGGGCTCGCAGGGCTGCCTCGCCTAAGCCTAAGGGGATTGTCCTCCTCGGCCCCCCTGGGGCGGGGAAGGGGACCCAGGCCGCACTCTTGGCGAAGGAGCTCAAGCTCCAGCATATCTCCACTGGGGAGATCCTCCGCGAGGAGGTCGCGCAGGGGACGGAGCTGGGCCGAAAGGCAAAGGCTTATATGGACCGCGGGGAGCTGGTCCCCGATGAGTTGGTGATCGCGATGCTCCGCGGGCGGCTGGATAGCGGCAGCGGCTTCATCCTCGACGGCTTTCCCAGGACGATCGCCCAGGCCGAGGCCCTGGAGAGGATGGTCCGGCTCGACCGGGTCCTGAACATCCACCTCTCGGAGGAGGAGGTCGTCCGGCGGCTCTCCGCAAGGCGGGTCTGCAAGAGCTGTGGCCGGAATTATAACTTGGTCTCCAACCCCCCGAAGGTCGAGGGGAGATGCGACTCCTGCGGGGGTGAGCTCTTCCAGCGAGATGATGATAAGCCGGAGGTGATCCGCCGGCGGTATCGGGTCTACCAGGAAGAGACGGCCCCCTTGAAGGATTTTTACAGAGAGCGCGGGCTATTGGTCGAGGTCGAGGGAGGCCGCCCGATCGAGGAGCTCTTCCAGGAGGCGCTCGAGGTCCTGCGATGATCAGCATCAGATCGGCTCGGGAGATCGCGATCATCCGGGAGAATGCCCTCCTCCTGGTCGAGATCTTGGAGGAGGTCGTGGCCCAGGCCCGGCCTGGGGTCTCGACCGCAGCCCTCGACCGCTTGGCGGAGCGGCTGATCCACCGCGCGGGCGCCAGCCCGGCCTTCAAGGGCTACCGCGGCTATCCCGCGGCGCTTTGCACCTCGATCAACGAGGAGGTCGTGCACGGGATCCCCAGGGATGATAAAATATTGCAAGAAGGGGACCTCCTCTCCCTCGATCTCGGCCTCTACCGCCGGGGCTTCTATGCCGATTGGGCCACGACGGTCCTCCTCAGCCCAGGGAGCCCACGGGCCCAGCGGCTCCTCGAGGTGACCCGGGAGGCCGAGGAGCGGGGAATCGAGGCCGCTTTGGTAGGGAATCATGTCTCGGACATCTCACACGCGATCGGCTCCTATGTGGAGGGGCAGGGCTATCATGTGGTGAAGGAATACACAGGCCACGGGATCGGGCGGAAGCTCCACGAAGATCCGCAGATCCCGAATTTCGGCCCACCGGGAGAGGGGCCGCGCCTCCGGGCGGGGATGGTCCTATGCATCGAGGCGATGGTTATGGAGAACGCGGGCTCGGTCCGCCTCCGGCCCGATGGCTGGACGGCGATAACCCCGCATGGTGGGCTGGCGGCCCACTTTGAGGAGATGATCCTCGTCACGGAGACGGGGCCGGAGATCCTGACCAAAGGAGGTGTGTGGTCACTAAGGGGAGCTTTATCCGGAAGCGCGGAGAGGTGATCGAGGCCTATCCGAGCTCGTTGTTTAAGGTCCGGTTCGATGACGGGCAGGAGGCTCTTTGTCACATCTCCGGGAGGATGCGGAAGCACTATATCCGGATCCTCAATGGCGACCGGGTCGTGGTGGAGTTCTCCCCCTATGACCTCACTAAGGGGCGGATCATTTACCGGGAGAGCTAGGTGATCGAGGATGAAGGTGCGGAGTTCGGTGAAGAAGATCTGCGATAATTGCAAGCTGATCAAGCGGCATGGGAGGCTCATGGTGATCTGCAAGAATCCGAAGCACAAGCAGAGGCAAGGGTGATCGGGGATGGCCCGGATTGCCGGCGCTGACCTTCCGGATAACAAGCGGGTCGAGATCGCCCTGACTTACATCTACGGGATCGGGCGATCTCTGGCCAATAGGATCCTCGCCGCCACGGGCGTCAACCCCGATAAGCGGGTCCGGGAACTCTCCGAGGAGGAGATCGCCGAGCTGCGGCGCGAGATCGAAGGGAAGTATGTCGTTGAGGGGGACCTGCGGCGGAAGGTCCGGGGGGACATCCAGCGGTTGAAGGATATCAACTGCTATCGCGGCCTGCGCCATAAGGTCGGGCTCCCAGTCCGTGGGCAACGGACCCGCTCGAACGCCCGGACCTGGAAGGGGCCGAGGCCGGCGAAGGCCGGGAAGAAGAAGTAGAGGAGGAGGGAATGGCGAAGAAGGTCGAGCGGGCGAGGCTCTATGTCCATGCCACCTTCAACAACACGATCCTCACCCTCACTGACACTAACGGGAATGTCCTCACCTGGATCAGCCCGGGGGTAGTCGGGTTCAAGGGCTCGCGGAAGGGGACGCCCTTCGCGGCCCAGACCGCTGCGGAGCGGCTCCTCGAGCGGATGAGGGAGTTCGGCGTCCGCTCTGTCGTCGTCCTGGTCAAGGGGACCGGCGGGGGGCGGAACTCTGTGATCCAGACCCTCAAGGGCTCGGGGATCAGGGTCGAGGAGGTCAAGAACATCACCCCGCAACCCCACAGCTAGGCTAGATCGAGGCTAAGGAGGTAAGGAGAAGAGAATGGGTAGGGATACTGGAGCGAAGTGCCGGGCCTGCCGCCGCGAGGGGGAGAAGCTCTTCCTCAAGGGCCTGAAGTGTTATACCGAGAAGTGCCCCCTGGAGCGGCGGAGCTATCCTCCAGGGATGCGGGTGCGGCGGCGGTTCGGGAAGGCCTCGCAGTATGCGATCCACCTCCGAGAGAAGCAGAAGGCCAAGCGGATCTACCGCCTAAGGGAGGAGCAATTCCGTCGGTATGTCGAGCTGGCCAAGCGGCGGAAGGGCGTGACCGGAGATTATCTGATCCAGCTATTGGAACGGCGGCTCGATAATGTCGTCTACCGGGCCGGCCTCTCCAGCTCCAGGAATCACGCGCGCCAGCTCATCCGGCACGGCCACTTCCTCGTCAACGACCGGAAGGTCGATATCCCCTCCTACCTCCTCGAGGAGGGGGATGTCGTCTCCCTCCGCGAGGAGTCGTTGGGGAAGCGGGGGATCAAGGCCCTCCTGGCGGAGATGGCCGAACGGAAGAGCCCCCTCCCCTCCTGGCTCCAGCGCGAGGACGGCCGAGTCCGGATGATCGCCTGGCCCGATCCGGCGGAGGTGGAGCAGACGATCCAGGCGAGCCTGATCGTCGAGTATTACTCCCGCTAGAGGAGCGAGAAGGAAGAGATGGAACAGCGGATCAGACCGGTGATCAAGGCCGAGGAGCTCACTGACAGCTACGGGCGGATCACCATCGAGCCCCTCGAGCGGGGCTTCGGGGTGACGCTCGGGAACCCCCTGCGGCGGGTCCTCCTCTCCTCGATCCCCGGGGCGGCCGTCACACGGGTCCGATTCGATGGCCACTACCACGAGTATGACACGCTCCCGGGGGTGAAGGAGGACCTCCTCGAGATCATCCTCAATCTCAAGGAGTTGGCCCTCCGGCTGGAGGGCGAGGCTGAGGGGAGCGAGCCGCTCCGGCTGGAGCTCTCGGCCAAAGGCCCTGGCGAGGTGACCGCGGCCCAGCTCGAGACCCCAAAGGGGGTGGAGATCCTCAACCCTGACCTCCATATCGCCTCCCTCGACGAGGGCGGCCAGCTCCGCTGCGAGCTGGAGGTCGAACCGGGGGTCGGCTACCGCCCTGCGGAGCGGAATAAGCGGAAGGATATGCCTCTAGGGGTCATCCCGGTCGACTCTGACTTCTCCCCCGTCAAGTTGGCTAACTTCAAGGTCGAGCCGACCCGCGTGGGCGAGCGGACCGACTACGAGCGGCTGATCCTGGAGATCGAGACCAACGGCGGGATCAGGCCGATGGAGGCCCTGAAGCTGGCCTCTCAGATCCTCATCGAGCACTTCCAGATCTTCTATGACTTCGCCACTCATCCTGAGGGGCGGCCGGTCGAGATCGAGGAGCCGCCGGAGCTCTCTATGACCCTGACCAAGCTCGAGTTCGAC
>JBBIJD010000020.1:5374-24801 GCA_037446135.1 Candidatus Fraserbacteria bacterium | reverse complement strand
TTCTCAGAGAACGGGCAGGATCTCTGCCCGCCTGACTACCCCTGGCCGGAGGGGTTTGCGAAGCCCTAGGGGGAGAAGCTGGGAGGGCCCTTATGTTCTATCCCAGTGGTTTGCCAGTGATACTGTTCTCTTCCTTCCTCTCGGCTCTTGCCCCTCCCGAGTCCGGGCCCTTAAGCTTAATGTGCTTCGGCCTCTCTCATCGCTTGGGCAAGCCGCTCCTCGAGGACCATCTCCGGGCGGAAGCTCTCCAGTTGTAAGTAATATTCAGCAGCCATGTTGAGCGCCTCTTGGGGCACCAGTCCCACGATCTCGCTCCCCACCACCGGCACGCCGTAGCGGGCGGCCTCGCGCTTGATGAGCTCGAAGGCCCGATGCAAAGGGGTCCTCCTGTAGTCGGTGAGGTTCATCGAGATCTGGACGAGCCCCCGCTCCTTGAGCTCGAAGGCCAGGGCCTTGACATACCGGAGGCCGCCGCTCGAGAAGCGGACAGCCTGGGCAATTTTTCTGGCGACCTCCAGATCCGGAGTCCCGAGGTTGACATTGTAGGCAATCAGGGGCGGCCTCGCCCCGACGGCCATCACCCCGGCGGTCGGATGGACCCTCCGCTCCCCGAAGTCCGGGGCCCAGTCCGGCTCTTGGATCTTGGCCGGAAAGCCTTCGAACTCCCCCCTCCGGATGTTCGCCAGGTCTTGCCGTTCTGGGTGGGTCGCGGCCTCGGCATAAAGGTAGACGGGGATCTTGAACTCCTCGCTGATCCTCTTCCCGACCCGCCGGGCCAGCTCGATGCATTCCGCCATCGTCGCCTCCTGAATTGGGACGAAGGGGAGGACATCGACCGCCCCCATCCGGGGGTGCTCGCCCCGGTGCTTATTTAGGTCGATCAGCTCCACGGCCTTGGCGGTCAGCCGGAGGGCCGCCTCCTCCACCGCCTGCGGCGGGCCGACGAATGTAATTACAGACCGGTTATGGTCCGGGTCGGGGGCGACATCGAGGAGGGCCACTCCTCGGATGGCCCTCACCTCAGCGACGATCGCCTCAATCTTCGCGCGGTCCCGGCCCTCGCTGATGTTCGGGACGGCCTCGATCAGCTTCATCGCTCCTCATCAATCAAGGAGGCAGCTCCGGGCAAGCCCGCGGATCCCGGGCTCAAAAGGATAAGCAAAAGCCTCAGGATCTGGGGAGTCTCGAGCTCGCGAAGCCTCCCGCTCTCTATGATCCGGGTGTCCCGCCGGCCTCCAGCTTAGCGTTCAATCGCTCGATGACCGCGGCGGTGATCTCGTCCATCAGGCCCGGCTTGGAGTAGAGGACCACATCCTTCTTCCGCGTTACCCAGTCGTAGCCCTTCTCCTGAGCGACCTCGGTGATCACGGCGATCATCTCCTGCTGGACCTTAGCGGTGAGCTGGAGGTCGAGCTGCTGGAGCTGGGCTTGGATCTCTTCGACCTGCCGCTGATACTCCTCTTGCGTGATCTTCTTCGCCTGGAGTTGCTCCGTCAGTTGCTGGAGCTCTTTCTCCTTCTTGGCCCTCTCTGCACTGAACTGCTGGACCGCCGCGGCCGTCCCCTTATACTTGAGGAAGACCTCCTCAGCATTGACATAGGCGATTTTCATCCCGCCGCTCGCACTGGCCTGGACCTTCTGAGCGAGCGAGTCCACCTGCTGCGGGAGGCTGCTGATAGCCGCGAGCTGGCTCTGGAGGCTCTTCACCTCCTGCTCCAACTTCCGGACCTGCTCCGTTAGGTTAGCGTCCGGGGCCGCCGAGCCCTTGGAGAGCCAGCCCCCGAAGAACCCCGCGACTAGAGCTACCACAATCAGCACGATCCACACTGCCTGTTTCATCTTCACTCCTTTCTCTCATTCCGGACTAGAACATGGTTCCGAAGGCGAAATCGATCTTCGGCTGCCAAGAGATCTCCCCCGCGATGATCGGCCAGGAGAAGATCAATCTTACCGCCCCTACGGCGGGGAGTTGGGCCTGCAACTCCAAGCCGAAGGAGCGCTGAAGTCCTGTCCCCTCAGCTATACCAAGGTCGACGAACGCCACGCCTACGGCTCCCTCAGTCAGCTCGGCGCGGTAATCAGCATTAACCAAGAAGAACTTCTCGGCCTTGAAGGATGGTATACCCCTTAAAGTTGCGCTACCCCCGAGAGAAAACCTCTCATCGGAGGGGAGGGAGAATCCCTGCCCTCCATAGAGCCGCAGAGCTATGTTCTGGTCCCTGAGGGTCGGGAAGTGCTGGATCAGGGTGAAGGCTAGCTTCGTGAACCTCGGCCCAGCGGTGAAGGCCCCTCCTTGCTCGAGTGAGAGGCTCCTGAATCCGCCGGAGGTGGGGAAGTCGACGTTATTCCGATCGTCATTGCTCAAGCTGAGAGTGAGCGAGCTGGTAGTCTCGGGAGCTGTGCAGCCGATCGTCCCCTCGTAGCATTTATTAGAGCTCTCATACCGCTGAGCCAGGGTCAACTGGGAGCCCCCGCCGAGGGGATAGCCGAGGGAGGCCTCGATCCCCCTCTTATTGAGGGTGTATTCCTCCCCATCCTCCGACTCCTGGTAGAGGCTGGCTTTGAAGAAATCATAGTTCGGGAAGAAGGTCGTAGTCGTATAGTCGAGGTGCCAGTTGGCCTCGGCTCCCCCGAGGAGGGTCCGGTCATAGCCCAGGGAGAGGTCTTGGCCCGTCCCGAACATGTTCTTCCAGGAGAGGCTGAGCTTCCCGACCAGGGCCCCCCCGGCGAAGCTGAGGGCCCCGCTGAAGCTCCCTAAGTTCTCCTTCTCCTCGACGATCAGGATCAGGTTGATCCTCCCCGGTCCGGCCTCCTCGAAGGAGAGGTCGATGTTCTGGAAGTAGCCCAACTGCTGGAGCCGACGATAGCTCTCCCTGAGCGGCCCTTCATTGAAGATATCCCCCGGCTTGAAGAGCAGCTTCCGGCGGATCACATACTCCTTGGTCCGCTTGTTCCCCTGGATGGCAATCTCATTGATGACCCCCTCCGAGATGGCGATGGTCAAGACCCCCTCAGCCAGTCCGCCGTTGGCCAGCCCCATCATGGTATAGCCGTTCTGGTGGTAGAGGTCGTAGACCCCCTGGAGGGCCTGGAGGAGCCGGAAGTTGTCCACCTCACCTTGGGGGAGTGGGCCGAGGGCCCGTGCGAGCTGCTCCGGCTTATAGACCGTGGCTCCGCTGAACTCGATCCCTTTGAGCGCGATCGGGCTCTCCAGCAGCTTCCGCTCCCGCAGGTTCCAGGTCATGATTAGCTTATCCGGAGCACTCCCAGTGGAGAAGGAGATGTCGGCCGCACCGGTCCTCTCGAAGTAGATCGAGTTATTGAGCCGCTGGAGCGAGGCCTGGAGGGCCTCGATCTTCACCGGCTTCCCCAGGGGGACCTTGATCAGGCCCTGGGCGATCTCTCCCAGCCGCTGGTCCACACCGGTGATCTCGATCCTCTCAATCTTGGCCTCAATGAGCTCGATCTCCAGTCGCTCCCCGAGCTTCACATCCCCCACGCTGACCAGGGTATAGCCCTTATTTTGATACTCCTCGAGGACTGCCCGGAGGCCCTCCTCGAGCTTCTTCAGGTTGAGGACCTTCTTCTCCGCCACCCCGTGCTCCTCGAGGATCTCGAGGATCCGGTCGGTCTTGAGGATCGGGCTGGTAAAAGGGATCTTCAGCCCGAAGAGGTTCAGCCCCTCGCCATACTGCTCATTCCCGCGGATGACGATCTCCTTGATCAGAGGGTTCTCCTGGACCAGGTAGAGGACCTCGATCCCTTCATTTACCTTGCGATAGTCGGGGATCACCTCCTGGAAGTAGCCGAGGTCGAGGACCCTCTGGCCGCCGGCCTTGATCTCCTCTTCGGTGACATGGTCTCCGACCTTGAAGCCGATCGCCTTCTTGATCTCCTCGAGCGGAACATGCTTGTTCCCCTCGACCGTGATCCGCTCCACTTTGAACCTGACCGCCTCCTCCTCACCCTGGGCGAGAGATCGGAGCGGCAAGGCCAAGGCGGAGCAGAGTAGGATTAGCATGAGCAGCAGCACCCTTTGTCTCACATCCATCTTCCTCCTTCCAGCGCGCTCTCCTCCGAGCTGCGATACTGGATCGCCTCCGCTAGGTGCTCCTCGCGGATCGTCTCGGCCCCCTCGAGGTCCGCGATCGTCCGGGCGACCTTGAGGATCCGATGATAGGCCCGGGCGGAGAGGGCGAACCGGTCGATCGCGCTCGCCAGGAGGGCCTCCCCGGCCTCGGTCAGCCGACAGAAGGCCTTGATCTCCTTCACCCCCATCTGGGCGTTGGTGAAGATCCCTAACCCGGCGAACCGTTCCCGCTGGATCTGGCGTGCCCGCTCCACCCGCACGCGGATCACCGCCGAAGGCTCTCCAGTAGGTTTACCCATTAGCTCCTCCTTTGTCAAGCGCGGGACCTCGATGAAGATGTCGATCCGGTCGAGGAACGGGCCGGAGAGTTTCCGCCAGTAGCTGCGGACCTCTTGCGGGGTGCAGATGCAATTCCCCTTTGCATCCCGCCTGGTGCAGGCACAGGGGTTCATTGCCGCGATCAAGGTGAAGTTTGCGGGGAAGGTCACGGCTGTCACAGCCCGGGAGATGGTGATCTGGCGATCTTCGAGGGGCTGGCGGAGGGCCTCGAGCACATCCCGGCTGAACTCGGGGAGCTCGTCGAGGAAGAGGACCCCATGGTGGGCCAGGCTGATCTCACCCGGCTTGGGGAAGCCGTGGCCGCCCCCGACCATCCCGGCGTAAGAAATTGTATGGTGCGGGGAGCGGAAGGGCCTCTCACGGACGAGTGGCCGCTCGGGCGAGAGGAGGCCCATGACGCTGTAGATCCGGCTCACCTCCAGGGCCTCTTTCAGTGAGAGCCGTGGGAGGATCGAGGGGAGCCGTCGGGCGAGCATCGACTTCCCCGCCCCAGGCGGGCCGATCATCAGGACATTGTGGCCCCCAGCGGCGGCGATCTCCAGGGCCCGCTTGGCCTGCTCCTGGCCGTGGATCTCGCTGAAGTCCGGGCCGGGCAGCTCCTCCCTCTTGAAATAGCCCTCACGGTCGAAGTCGAAGGGCTTGATCGCCAGCTCACCCCTGAGGAAGGCGATCGCCTCCTGGAGGCTGGTCAAGGGGAAGACCTCCAACCCCTCGATCAGGGCCGCCTCGAGGGCGTTCTCCGCCGGGAGGAGAAGGCGCTTCACTCCGGCCGTTTGGGCGGCGAGGGCGATCGGGAGGACCCCCTTTACCGGCCGGACCCGCCCGTCGAGGGAGAGCTCCCCTAAGAAGAGGTAGTCGTCGAGCCGCTCCATCTCGAGCTGGCCCGTGGCCTGGAGGATCGTCAGCGCCAGGGGGAGGTCAAGCCCGACCCCCTCTTTGGGGACATCGGCCGGGGCGAGGTTAATGGTGATCCTCCGGGTTGGGAACTCATAGCCGCAGTTGTTGATCGCACTCCGGATCCGCTCTCGGCTCTCCTGGACCTCCTTCTCCGGGAGGCCGACGATGATAAAGCTGGGGAGCCCTCTTGCTACATCGCACTGGACTTCGATAAGGGAGGCCTCCAGTCCGAGCAGTGCCCCACTGATCGCCTTGGCGAACATCTCCTTTTTTACTCCTCCGGCCTGAAAGCGTCCTTATAGAGCCGGACCTCCTCTCCCACGATCGCCACAACATCGAAGCGGAGGGGGACCTTCGGTTGATGATGTGCGATGTAATGTTGAGCCGTCCGGATCAGGCGCTCCCGCTTCCATGGGGTGAGGGCCTCCTCCGCGGGGGCGAACTCCTCATCACTCCGGGCCTTGACCTCGATGAAGGCTAAAGAGTCACCGTCACGGGCGATGATATCGATCTCCCCGCCCTGCCAGCGGTAGTTCCGCGCGACGATCTGATACCCTTGGGTCTTGAGGAACTCCAAGGCCCTCGTCTCGCCCTCTTCGCCTCGACCTCGATATGCCACCCCAATACACTAAAATGATAATCTCGCCCATCTCCAGAGTCAAGCCGGCCTCTTTGAGGGGGGATTTGACATTCGGCAGGGGATTTAATAGCATTCACTTGCCATGAGCTTGAGCCTCCTGATCCTGGCCGCCGGGAAGGGGAAGCGGATGCGCTCCTCGCGGCCCAAGGTCCTCCACGAGCTCTGTGGCCGCCCGATTCTAGATTACATCCTAGAAGCGGTCGCCCCACTAGGGGCCGCGCGGACCGTGGTAGTAATTGGCCATCGCGGGGAGGAGGTGCGGGAGCGGTTCGGCGGCAGGGGGTTGGTCTTCGTCGAGCAACGGGAGCAGCTCGGGACCGGCCATGCGGCCCTCCAGGCCCGCCCTCTCCTCGAGGGCCAGGGCGGGGAGATCCTCATCCTCCCGGGGGACCTCCCCCTTCTCCAGGCGGAACTGCTCGAGGAGTTCCTAGCCTTCCATCGAGCCCATGGGGGGAGGCTCTCCCTCCTGACCATGGAGTTAGCGGACCCGCGGGGCTACGGGAGGATTGTCCGCGGCGCTGAGGGCGAGGTCCTCAGGGTCGTCGAGGATCAAGATGCCAGGGAGGAGGAGCTGATGATTCGGGAGGTGAATAGCGGGATCTATCTCGTCCGGAATGAGGGGCTCTTCTGGGAGGCGCTGGCGGAGCTAGAGGCCGCCAATGCCCAAAGCGAGTATTATCTCCCCGATGTTGTCAGGCTCTATCGCGAGAGAGGCGAGCCGGTCCGAGCGCTCTTGGTGAGGGAGAGTGAGCCCTTACTCGGGATCAATTCCCGTGAGGAGCTGGTCCAGGCCGAGGGAATCCTCCGGCAGCGGAAGTTGGCCGAGGTCCTGGCCGCTGGCGCGACGGTCGTGGCTCCGGAGACGGTGCTCATCGAGATGACCGCTTCTATCGCGCGGGATGCCCGGATCGGGCCGGGCTCGACCATTGGTGGAGGGAGCCGGATCGGCGAGGGGGCGGTGATCGCGAACTCCTGCGTCAGGGGGTTCGAGATCGGTGAGGGGTGCCGGATCGAGTGGAGCATCATCCTTTTTAAAGAGGAGGAGTGATGAACGATCCAGAGCTGAAGCTCCTCGGAGGGAACGCCAATCCCGAACTGGCGGAGGAGATCGCTAGCTGCCTGGGGACCACCCTCTGTGCGGTCGGGGTAAGCCGCTTCCCCGATGGGGAGATCTTTGTCCACATCGAGGAGAATGTCCGCGGGGCCGATGCCTTCGTCATTCAACCGACCTGTCCGCCGGTGAATGAGAACCTGATGGAGCTCTTGATCATGATCGATGCGCTGAAGCGGGCCTCGGCCGGGCGGATCACGGCCGTGATCCCCTACTACGGCTATGCCAGGCAGGATAGGAAACATATAGGCCGGGTCCCCATTACCGCCAAGCTTGTCGCCAACCTCATCGAGGCCGCCGGGGCGAATCGGGTCCTCACGCTCGATCTCCACGCCGGTCAGATCCAGGGCTTCTTCGATATACCTGTAGATAACCTGATGATCGATCCGATCTTCATCTCCTACTTCCGGAAGGAGGGGCTGGCTGACGAGGAGACGGTGATCGTCTCCCCGGACCTCGGAGCGGTGAAGCGGGCGAGGGCGATCGCTGAGGGGCTGGATCTGCCCCTGGTAATCATCGAGAAGCGGCGGGTGACGAGTGAACGGGTGGAGAGCCTCAATATCATCGGGGAGGTCCGCAGGAGGCGGGCGATCATCATCGATGACATTATCTCTACTGGGGCGACGGTCCTGGAGACGGTCGGGCTCCTCGAGCGGGCGGGGGTTAAGGAGATCTACGCCGCCTTCACCCATGGGGTCTTCGCCGGGAATGCGCTCGAGCGGCTCCGCGCCTCCCCGATCCGGAAGATCGTCGTGACCAACTCCATCCCCCCGCCGAAGGACGGGGTTGGTATAATAGAGCGAATCTCAGTGGGGGAGCTCATGGCTTCAGTCATCTTGCGGATCCATGAGAACCGCTCCGTCAGTGAAGTCTTTCCGCATCTTTAGAGGAGGTTAAGATGTATAAGTTAGGAGCAGCGCCGCGGGGCAAGGGGAATCCACGAGCCCTCCGCCGGCAGGGTCTGATCCCTGGTGTGGTCTACGGCCAGGGAGTCCACCGCCTGATCCAGGTCCAACAGAGGGAGCTGGAGCGGCTCCTAGGCCAGATCACCCGGAGCTCGCGAATCAAGCTAGCCCTCGACGGGGAGGAGTGGGACGCATTCATCAAGGAGATCCAATATCACCCCTTAACTGATAGGGTCATCCATATCGACTTCTATCTCCCCAGTCCGGAGCAGGAGGTCACTCTAGAGGTCCCGCTCCTCCTCCGCGGCGACCCCCAAGGGAGGAGGCTGGGTGGGGTCCTCCGTCGGCTCCAGACGGCCATCCGCGTCCGCGGCCTCCCTGAGCAGATCCCGGAGAAGCTCGAGGTCGATGTGAGCGGCCTCGGGCTGGGCGAGACCCTCCGTGTCCGCGACCTGCCCCCTCTTGAAGGGGTGAAGGTCCTCACTCCGCCGGAGACGCCGCTCGCTACGGTGAAGGTCCCGCGGCGCGAGGTGACAGTTGAGGCCGTAGCTGAGGCCCCGGCCGCGGAGGCAGCGGCCCCGGCCCCCCAGGAGGGTGAAGCGGCCCAGCCTGAGGAAGAAAAAGAAGGCTCGTGAAGGCGATCTTCGGCCTAGGGAATCCCGGGCCGCGATATCATTGGACCAGGCATAACCTCGGGTTCCTCGCGATCGACCGCTACCTGGCAGGGCTCCGCCCAGTAGGCCAGGGTTGGTTCCGCCGCTGGTGGAGCGAGTGGACTCTCTTTCACGCCCGAAAAGTCGACCAGGCCCTGGTCTATCGTCCGAGGGAAGACCTCCTCCTGGTCAAGCCGCTCACCTATATGAACCGGAGCGGCCTGGCAGTAAGGGAGCTCCTCGCTCGCTTCCCCCTGGAAGTGAGCGATTGCCTCGTCATCTGCGATGATGTGCGTCTCCCTTTGGGAAGGCTGCGGGCCCGCGCGCGTGGCGGCTCAGGCGGCCACGGCGGGCTGGCCTCGATCATCGCCGAGCTGGGGACAGAGGAGATCCCGCGGCTCCGAATCGGGATCGGCCGGGAGGGCCTCCAGGGTGATCTCGTCCCCTATGTCCTGGGCCGCCTCACCCCGGGGGAGCTGGCCCGGCTCGAGGTCGTCCTCGCGCGGGTGGCCGGGGCGATCGACCTCTTCTATGAGCGCGGGATTTTGGCGGTGATGAACGAGGTCAATCGCGAGGAAGCCGGTTGACAATTGAGCAAAGGATTCCTATAATGTTCGGTGATGGTCCTCGCGGAGGTGTGAGCTGATGCAAGAGATGTATAATCGGTTCTCCCGACCGGCCCAGGAGATCATGGCAGTCACCTATGACGAGGCGAGCGCTTGGCGGCACGGCTATGTTGGGGTGGAGCACCTTCTGCTCGCCCTGCTCAAGGTCCGTGGGACGGCGGCCAATAAGTTTCTCGAGCGGAGCGGGCTGACCTACCTCCAGGTCGCGCGGGAGTTGGAGGCCCAGCTCGGGAGAGGGCGGAGCGGCCTCTCCTCATCCTCGCGAGAGCTCAAGCCGAACGCCCAACTGAAACAGGTCATCAATATTGCCTATGAGGAGGCCCGCGGGGAGGGGCAGGGCCTGATCGGCCCGGAGCACCTCCTCCTCGCGATCCTGGAGGAGGGGCAAGGTTTCGCGGCCCAGATCCTCCACCGCTATGGGGTCGATGCGCTGAAGGTCCACTCCCTCCTGGCGATGGGCGAGCGGGGGATGGTGGCCGCCCGGCTCGGGCGGGAGGAGCGGCGCTGGAAAGGATTCGAGTTCGGGCGGAGCTTGGTCGAGGAGGCCCGGGCCGGGCGCCTCGACCCAGTGATCGGTCGGGATGTGGAGATCGACCAGATCATCCAAACTCTCTCCCGGCGGAAGAAGAACAATCCCGCGCTCATCGGCGAGCCGGGTGTAGGGAAGACGGCGATCGTCGAGGGCCTGGCCCAGAAGATCGCCGCTGGGGATGTCCCACTCGTCCTCCAGGACAAAGAGATCGTCGAGCTGGACATGGCCTCGATGGTCGCCGGGACGAAATACCGCGGGGAGTTCGAGCAGCGGCTAAAGACCCTGATCAATCAGGTGATCGAAGCCGGGAATGTCATCTTGTTCATCGACGAGCTCCACACCGTCGTCGGGGCCGGAGGGGCCGAAGGGGCTCTCGATGCCTCCGCTATCTTAAAGCCGCCGCTGGCGAGCGGCCTGATCCAATGCATTGGGACGGCCACACCCGACGAATATCGGAAGTATGTGGAGCGGGACTCGGCCCTGGAGCGGCGATTCAAGAAGATCTACATCGACGAGCCGACCGTGGCTGAGACGATCCAGATCCTCAGAGGCCTCCGGCCTAGATACGAAGAGCATCATGGCGTGAAGATCACCGATGAGGCCCTCGCCGCTGCGGCCAAGCTCTCCGATCGCTACATCACCGACCACTTCCTCCCGGACAAGGCGATCGACCTGATCGACGAGACGGCCGCCAAGGTCAAGCTGGCGAGCGTGGCCCCCTCACCGGAGATCAGGAAGCTCAAGGCCGAATTGAGCGAGGTGATGGAGGAGGAGAAGATCGCGGTCTCCCAGCAGGATTACGAGCGCGCGGCCCTCTTGCGTGACCGCCGGCGGAGCCTCCTCGAGGAGTTGAAGCTCCTCGAGGCGGAGTTCCAGGAGTATGAGGGCGTGGTCACGGAGCTGGATATCGCCCAGATGGTCTCCACCTGGACCGGTGTCCCCGTCGGGCACATGACCGAAGAAGAATCTAAGCGCGTGATCTACATGGAGGAGAAGATCCACGAGAAGTATGTAGACCAGAAGGAGGCGGTGGAGGCGGTGGCACGGGCCATAAGGCGGGCCTACGCCGGGGTAAAGGACCCCAAGAGACCGATCGCCTCATTCCTCTTCCTCGGCCCGACCGGTGTGGGGAAGACCTACCTTGCCAAGGTCCTGGCAGAGTTCCTCTTCGGAGACGAGGAGGCGCTGATCAGGATCGATATGTCCGAGTATATGGAGCGGTTCGCCGTCTCCCGCCTCATCGGGGCCCCTCCAGGCTATGTCGGCTACGAAGAGGCCGGGGAGCTGACCGAGGCCGTCAGGCATCGGCCCTATTCCGTGATCCTCTTCGATGAGATCGAGAAGGCCCACCGCGATGTCTTCAATATTCTCCTCCAGGTGATGGACGACGGGGTCCTCACTGACAGCCAGGGGCGGAGGGTCGACTTCCGCAACACTGTCTTGATCATGACCAGCAACCTAGGGAGCAAGCTGATCACCGACCGGGCGGCCCTCGGCTTCGGGACTGAGGAGACCCCGGCCGGCCTCTCCTACCAGGAGATGAAGGCCAAGGTGATGGGGGAGGTCAAGGAGACCTTCCGCCCGGAGTTCCTCAACCGGCTGGACGATGTGATCGTCTTCCACCAACTCTCCCGGGAGGAGGTCTATGCCATCGCCGACCTGATGATTAAGGAGCTCCGGGAGAGGCTGCGTGAGAGGAAGATCGAGATCGAGGTCACATCCACGGCCCGGGACTTCCTAGTGAAGGAGGGCTATGACCCGAAGTATGGGGCCCGCCCCCTGAGGAGGACGATTGAGCGGCTGGTGGAGAACGCCATCTCGGACAAGATCCTCGAGGGGGAGTTCGGGCGGGGTGACCGGATCGAGATCGATCTCCAGGATGGGAGGATCACCTTCCGGAAGAAGGTCCAGGCGCTCGTCTGATCCCGATGAAGAGGCTCTACCGCTGTCGCCACTGCGGCTTCGGCTCGCTGCAGTGGCTGGGCCGCTGCCCCAGATGTGGCGAGTGGGATAGTTTCCAATTAGAGGAGGGTGAAGAAGCCCCTCAGCCACGGACGAAGCCCCAACTGCTGGCGGAGATCGAGCTCAAGGGTGGCGGCCGCTGGCCGACTGGGATCGGTGAGCTCGACCGCCTCCTCGGAGGCGGGGTCCTCTCCGGCTCAGTGGTCCTCATCGGGGGTGAGCCGGGGATCGGGAAATCGACCCTCCTTCTTCAACTTGCGGCCCGCCTGGCTAAGGCTCACCCTCCGATCCTCTACATCTCCGGGGAGGAAGGCCCGGCCCAAGTGAAGCTCCGTGCTGAGCGGTTGGGCTTGGGAGCCTGCCAGGACCTCCTGATCTTCTCCGAACAGCGGCTGGAGAGCATCGAGGCTGAGGTGCGGGAGCTCCGGCCACAAGGGCTGGTGGTCGATTCGATCCAGACGGTCTTCCCCTCGGAGAAGGCCGGCGAGCCGGGGAGCATCCGCCAGGTGGGGATGGCGGCCTTCGCGTTGGCCCAGCTCGCGAGAGAGCTGGAGATCCCGGTCTTCCTCATTGGCCACATCACCAAGAGCGGCGAGTTCGCCGGCCCGAAGGCGATCGAGCACCTCGTCGATGTGGTCTTATACCTGGAGGGGAGCCAGGAGCGGACGATCCGCCTCCTGCGGGCGGTGAAGAACCGCTATGGCTCGATCGAGGAGCTCGGGGTCTTCCAGATGGGAGAGCATGGCCTGGAGGAGGTCCCGAACCCCTCCCAGCTCTTCTCTAGCCGCTCGACCGTCCCGAAGGCCGGCTCGGTCGTCTTCCCCGCGGTAGAGGGGACCCGTCCGATCCTCGTGGAGATCCAGGCCCTGGTCGTGGCCCGCCATGCTGAGGTCGGCTATCCCCAGCGGCGAGCCCTCGGGCTGGACTACAATCGGCTAGCCCTCCTCCTCGCGGTGATCGAGAAGCGCTTGGGGCTCCACATCGGCGGGGACGATGTCTATCTCAACACCGCCGGGGGATTCACGATTAGAGAGACGGCCGCTGACCTGGGGGTGATCGCCGCGATCGTCTCCTCCTTCCGGAACCGCCCGATCGGTTATGATACAGTGGTCATCGGGGAGGTGAGCCTGGCGGGCGAGGTCCGCCCGGTGAGAAGGCTCCGGGAGCGACTAGGCGAGGCCGAGCGGCTGGGCTATCGCCAAGCGGTCATCCCCCCTGGAGAGCGGTTGCGTGGGCTCGGCCTGGAGCTACGCCCGGTCCCGAACCTGGAGGAGGCGATGGAGGTGCTCCTCACATGAGCGAGGAGATCTTAAAGCGGCTCGCGCCGGGGACGCCCTTGCGGGAGGCGCTCGACTCGATCATCGAGCGCGGCCAGGGGGGGCTGATCGTGATCGCTGATGAGGAGAAAGCCAAAGAGGTCGTGCAGAGCGGCTTCCGCTTGAACACCGAGTTCACCCCCCAACGCTTGAGCGAGCTGGCGAAGATGGACCGGGCGATCGTCCTCGATCCGAGCTTGAAGCGGATCATCTATGCCAACGCCTTCCTCGTCCCGGACCCGCGGATCCCCTCCGAGGAGACGGGGACGAGGCACCTCACGGCCGAGCGGGTGGCCAAACAGCTCGGGGTCCCGGTCATCGCCATCTCCGCTGCTCTCAGCCGCGTGACCATCTACTTTGGCCAGGAGAAGTATGTCCTCCACGATATCCCCACCATCATCTCCCGGGTCAACCAGGCCTTAAGGATCCTTGAGCAGTATCGCGGGACATTCGACGACCTCCTGAATGAGCTGACCTTGCTGGAGTTCGAGGGGAGGGTCTCTCCGTTCCATGTGGCGAACCTGATCCAACTAATTGTCCAGATGATGGAGATCGAGGACGAGGTCCGCCGGAGGTTCGTCGAGCTCGGGACGGAACGGGAGTTCCTCGAGCTCCTCCTCGAATGGATGATGCTCAATGTCCACGAGACCTTCACCCTCCTTGTCCGAGACTTCCGGGCGAACGACCGGCCCGATGAGGAGGTGATCAAGGCGATCCGGGCCCTCCCCACGGAGGAGCTCCTCTCCTCGGAGCGGATCATGGGGCTCTTGGGCTATGAGGGCGGAGAGGAGGCCCTCGATCGGGCGATCTCCTCCCGGGGCTATCGGGTCCTGAGCGAGATCCCCCGCCTCCCTCCATCGGTGATCGAGGAGCTAGTCCGTGAGTTCGGGGGCCTGGAGCGGCTGCTGAAGGTAAACGAGGAGGAGTTGATGAGCATCAAGGGCGTGGGGGAGGTGCGGGCGCGGGCGATCAAGTCCGGGCTGGAGCGGATCAGGCGACGCTTAGGGGCTGCTGAGCCCAAATGATCAGATTCAGATGAGGACGGACCAAGAGTTGGAGAGGTTGCGGGCCGCGGCCGTGCAGGTGAGGCAGGAGTTCCATCTTAAACCGGAGATCGGCTTGATCCTCGGCTCAGGCCTCTCTCAAGCGCTGGAATTGGAGGATGGACAGTGCCTCCCCTTCTCAGAGATCCCGCACTTCCCCCGCTCGACCGTCCCCGGCCATGCGGGTGAGCTCTGCGCCGGGCGGATCGAAGGTAGAGTGATCTTAGTCCAGAAGGGCCGGGTCCATTACTATGAGGGCTACTCCATGAATGAGGTGGCCTTCCCCGTCCGATTGATGAAGCTCCTGGGGGTGGAGCAGCTGATCATCACCAATGCCGCGGGGGCGATCAACGAGACCTTTTCCCCCGGGGACTTGGTCCTGATCAAGGATCATATCAGCATGCTTCCCGACAACCCCTTGCGGGGCGAGAACCTCGAGGAGCTCGGCCCGCGGTTCCCCAGCATGAATGATGCTTACAGCCCGAGGCTGAGGGAAGCGGCCGTCCGGGCCGCCCTCAGGGAGGGAGTTGAGCTTCGGGAGGGGATCTACCTGGCCGCGCCGGGACCGATGTATGAGACCCCGGCGGAGATCCAGGCTTACAAGAGGCTTGGGGCCGACCTCGTGGGGATGTCGACCGTCCCGGAGGTCATAGCCGCAGTCCACTGCGGCCTGGAGGTGTTAGGGCTCTCCTGCGTGACGAACATGGCCGCCGGGATCGGCCATTCCAAGCTGACCCATGAGGAGGTCCTCGAGGTCACGGCCCAAAGAGGAGCAGAGTTCCTCCGCCTGATCCGGGCGATCCTCCGGGAGCTGTAGGCTTGCCTGCGGCCCGCCGCTGCTCATAGTATCTGCGGACCTTGGCGCGGTTGTCGCAGTCTTTCATGTCGCACCAGCGGCGGGTGCGGTTCCGGCTTCGGTCGAGGAAGAGCCAGCCGCAGCGGGCATCAGCGCACTCTCCGACCCGCTGCAAGTCTTCTGAGGTTAGGAGCTCCGCTGCTGAACGGGCAACCGGCCAGAGAATCTGCTCGAGATTCTTACCGCTCTCCCATCTCCAGACGAAACCGCCTGCCAGCCTAGTGATGCGTGCTCTAGCAAGCGCTTCAGCTAGGGTCGCATCCAGAAGATCGAGATCGGCAGCCTCCGGGCTCCGTCGGTGCGCAATCGCTGAAAAGATCCGATAGATCGCCTCCCGGAAGGCGATTGCCTTCTGGAGAGCAGCCTCGCCCTCGGCTGGGTGGAGCTCCGCTCCCTGGCGAAGGCCCTCTGCCGCGTCAGGGTCCAGGAGACCTGCTCGTTCGGCCCAAGCGACTAAGTCCTGGTAGCTAAGGAGATTCGGATGTTCAATCTGGGTCCCTACGCCCTGTTGAAGCTTGCCAACCGCGCGAGCAAAGCCGGGAAGTTACGGAAGCAGCTTGTCTGGAGCCTTGGGGATCTGATAATTGCCTTCGGCCACTGGCTCAAGGCGCGACAGAAGTCGATCCTCTGACCGGCTAAGGGACTGACGAGCGGCGGTCGAGTTTCCGCTGCGATCAGGACCGGGTTCCTCACTTTCGCCTCGGTTTGTCGCTATTCTGATGTGGAGGTGATGAGCCGATGAAAACGCTCGATGAGCTCGTTACAAACGGCCACCCCAAGCAGTGGCTCTACCGCCGTATCGTCGCCCTGGAGGAGGCCGGCCTGATGAAGGTCCGCCGTGGGCCGGCGAACACCATCCTCCTGGATCCGCTTCAGGAGGGGCTTCTTCAGAAGCTCATCAGTTTAGAGGCAAACTGTAAAAGAACGGGGATAGCTATTGAGAAGCTAAAATATGAGGTGGCTCTCGCGGAGAACGCGCGGCTCCGCGCCGAACTGAAGCAGCGCGATGAGGAGATCCAGCGCCTCCATGCCCTCGTCGAGGTCAGGCGGCCTTGGTGGAAACAGCTCATCAGTTGGCTCAGCCGAATTCGCCCCCGGAGTAAGACCAGCCACTAGCCCGGCCTCCTGAGACCCTAGCGCGATGAAGAAATGATGAGCTCTAGGCGGCCACCGGGCGGGTTTGACAATGCCCCCTTGGCTCCAGGATAATTCTTAGGAGATATCCTGACACGACCCGAAGGAGGGAAGATGCACAAGAAGCTCTTTATCCCTGGTCCGACGGAGGTCCGGCCGGAGATCCTCAAGGAGATGGCCAGGCCGATGATCGGCCACCGGATGAAGGAATTCTCGACACTTTTGATGGAGGTCACCGCCAAGGTCCAGAAGCTCCTTTATACTAAGAACTATGTCTTCATGTCTACCTCCAGCTCCACGGGGATGATGGAAGGGGCGATTCGCAATTGCGTCGCCAAGCGCTGCCTCAATGCTATCTGTGGGGCCTTCTCCCAAAGGTGGCATGAGATCACCCTCGCCAACGGGAAGGAGGCCGATCCCTTGGAGGTCGAGTGGGGGATGGCCAATCTCCCGGAGGAGATCGATAGGAAGCTGGCGACAGGGAAGTATGATGCCCTTACCGTCGTCCACAATGAGAGCTCGACCGGGGTGATGAACCCCCTCCCGGAGATCGCGGCAGTGATGAAGAAATACCCGGATGTGATCTTCATGGTCGACGCCGTCTCCTCGATGGCCGGGGTGAAGATCGAGGTCGATAAGCTGGGGATCGATGTGATCCTCGCTGGAGTCCAGAAGTGCTTCGCCCTCCCGCCGGGGCTGACGGTCGTGGCGGTGAGCGAGAAGGCCCTGAAGAAGGCGGAGCAGGTCAAGAACCGCGGCTACTATTTCGACTTCCTGACCCTGAAGCGCTACCTCGATGAACGGCAACAGACCCCGGCCACGCCCTCTATCTCTCATCTTTATGCCCTGAACAAGCAGATGGACGACATCTTCGCCGAGGGGCTAGAGAATCGGTTCGCAAGGCACAAGGCGATGGCCGACTATGTCCGGGAGTGGGCCAGGGAGAACTTCGCCCTCTTCGCCCAGCCGGGGTATGAGTCGAACACCCTGACGGCGATCAAGAATACCAAGGGGATCAGCGTCGCCGCCCTCAATGAGGAGCTGGGGAAGCGAGGAGCGGCGATCTCCAACGGCTACGGGAAGCTGAAGGAGAAGACCTTCCGGATCGCCCATATGGGGGACATCCAGCTCGCCGATATTAAGGAGCTCTTGAGCTGGATCGATGAGATCATCGCTGCCGGCGTGCCGGCCTGATCCGACTGAGTCGAGGGAGGTGAAGATGAAGATCCTGGTAAGTGACGCTATCGCTGAGGAGGGGATCACTAAGCTCCGCGAGGCCGGCTTCGAGGTCGAGGTCAAGACCGGCCTCACCCCAGAGGAGCTGATCAAGGTGATCCCGGAATACGATGGGCTGATCGTCCGCTCGGCCACGAAGGTCACCCGCGAAGTAATCCAAGCCGGGAAGGCCCTGAAGGCGATCGGACGGGCGGGGATCGGGCTGGACAATGTCGACGCCGAGGCAGCCAAGGAGCGGGGGATCAAGGTCTTGAATACCCCAGGGGCGACGACGATCTCCGTGGCCGAGCTCACAATGGGCCACATGCTGGCTCTCGCGCGCCACATCCCGCAGGCGACGGCTTCCCTTAAGGCCGGGAAGTGGGAGAAGAAGCGCTTCATGGGGACCGAGCTCTATGGGAAGACGCTGGGGATCATCGGGATCGGACGGATCGGGAGGGAGGTAGCTAAGCGGGCAATTGCCTTCGGGATGGATATCGTAGCCTATGACCCTTATGTCCGTGAGACCGATGTCCGAGACCTCGGGCTGAAGCTCCTCCCACTGGAGGACTTGCTCCAATACTCTGACTACATCACCATCCATGTCCCGCTCGCGCCGGAGACGAGGCATATGCTCGGGAAGAGGGAGTTCGAGCTGATGAAACCAGGGGTGAGGATCATCAATTGCGCCCGGGGCGGGGTCATCGACGAACAGGCCCTCTATGAGGCCCTAGTGAGCGGGAAGGTCGCCGGAGCAGCCCTGGATGTCTTCGAGGAGGAGCCGCCGAAGGATAATCCCCTATTGAAGCTGGACAATGTCATCGGGACACCCCATCTCGGGGCTTCGGCGGAGGAGGGCCAGCTCCGCGCCGGGGTGGAGATCGCGGAGAAGATGATCGCCGCTTTAAGCTAGGCTGGCAAAGATGGCTGAGATCTTCCCCTTCCGTGGGATCAGGTATAACCCTGAGCGGGTGGACCTCTCTGAGGTCGTGACCCAGCCATACGACAAGATCACCCCGGAGATGCAAGAGGGGTATTATCGCCGGAGCCCCTATAACTTCGTCCGGATCAACCTCAATCGCTCGCCGGGCGAGCGGCGCTATACCGAGGCCGAAGAGACCCTAGAGGAATGGCTGGCTGAGGGGATCTTGATCCGCGACCAAGAGCCGACGATCTACGCCTACTACCAGGATTATCAAAGCGATAGGGGCGAACAGCTCACGCGGAAGGGCTTCATCGCCCTCTTTAGGCTGGCCGAGTATGGCCAAGAGATCCTCCCCCATGAGCGGACCCTCTCTAAGCCTAAAGAGGACCGGATGAAGCTGATGCGGGCCACAAGGGCCAACCTGGGTCAGGTCTTCGTCCTCTATTCCGACCCCAAGCTCGTGATCAACCAGCTCTTGGATCGGGCCATCTCCGGCCGAGAGCCCCTCTCGGCCGTCGATAGCTTCGATCCCGGAGCGAGCCATCGCCTCTGGCCGATCCAGGACAAGAATGTATTAGAACAAATCGTGGCCGCGATGCGGGATAAGACATTGTTCATCGCCGACGGCCATCATCGCTACGAGACGGCTCTCGCCTTCCGAGATGAGATGGAGGCCGCGAGGGAGAGATGCTCCTGCCCCGAATGCTACCACAATGTGATGCTTACCTTCGTCAATATGGACGATCGGGGGCTCGTGATCTTCCCCACCCACCGGCTGGTCCACGAGCTCGTCGGGGACCTTGATCCCAAGAGGCTGGAGAAGGAGCTCGCCCGCTACTTTAGCTTGGAGAGACTCAAGGAACGCGAACGGCTCCTCGAGGGGCTCCGCCGCGCCGCGGAGGGAGGAGAGCATGCCTTCGGGCTCGCCCTTCGCGGGCTGGAGGGCTACTACCTCCTCAAGCTGAAGGACGAGGCCGTGATGGACGAGCTGGTCCCTGACCGCTCATCGGACTGGCGGCGGCTCGATGTGACGATCTGCCATTACCTGCTACTAGCTGAGATCTTCGGGATTCCTCCCGAAGCCGTCGAGGGGCGGGTCGATTACAAGCGGAGCGTACAGGAGGCGCTCGAGCTCGTCGCCCGAGGGGAGGAGGCCGCGGCGATCATCCTCAACCCCACGAAG
>JBBIJD010000020.1:0-5274 GCA_037446135.1 Candidatus Fraserbacteria bacterium | reverse complement strand
GCGAGCATCCTCGGGGCTATAGTCTGGGCCGTCTGGCTCTTTAAGCCGGGGAAGGGCTCAAGATGAGCGAGTGGGCCATCTACTCCCTGGTCCTGATCCTTTACATGGCTCTGCTCCTCGCCATCGGCCTATTCACCTCCCGGCGACTCCGCAACCTCGAGGACTTCTACCTCGGCGGCCGGCGGGTCGGACCGTGGGTCACGGCCCTCTCCTATGTCGCGGCCTACTTCTCCTCGGTAGTGATCATCGGTGGCGGGGGATTCGGCTACAAATACGGGCTGGCCACTCTCTGGATCGGTGCGATCAATGTCCTCTTGGGCTGCACCCTCGCCTGGATCATCTTGGGGAGGAGGGTAAGGGAGTTCACCACCCGCCTGGGGACGATGACGATCCCAGGGTTCTTGGCCGAGCGGTTCCGCGCTCGAGAGGCCCGCCTCTTCCTGGCTGTGGTCATCACCATCTTCTTAGTCATCTACAATGTGAGCATCCTCAAGGGGATGGGCCACACCTTCGAGGTGCTGATGGGGATCCCCTACATCTGGGGCGTCCTCCTCTCCGGAGCGATCATCGTCCTTTATGTCACCTGGGGCGGGTATCTCGCGGTCGTCTGGACCGGCTTCTTCCAGGCTTGGGTGATGGGGGCCGGGCTGATCCTTCTCACCGTCGGGGTTCTGAGGGCCGTCGGCGGACTCTCAGCAGCCAGCCTGCAGTTGAGAGCGCTCGATCCCGGCCTGGTCGGGACGCCGGGGATTTGGGGCTGGGCCGGGCTTATCTCCTATTGCCTCATCGTGAGCTTCGGGGTCTGGGGGATGCCCCAGATGGTGGTCCGCTTCTACTCGATCAAGGATGTGAATGTCCTCCGGATCGGGGCGGTCGTGGCCTCCCTCGGGGGGAGCATGGCCCTCTTGCCCTACCTCTGTGGGGCGATCGCACGGGTCCTCCATCCGGGCTTGGCTAGCCCAGACCTGGCTATCCCCACGCTGACGAAGTCCGTTCTGTCCTCCTGGGGCGGGGCGATCTTCTTCGCCGCGGTCCTCGCCGCGGGGATGTCGACCTTCTCTTCGGTCCTGATCATCACTTCTAGCGCGACGATCCGCGACTTCTACCAGGAGGGACTGAACAAGAACCTTTCGGAGAAACAGGCCGTTCGCTATAGCCGGATCAGCAGCTTGATCGTCGGCCTGATCTCGCTCCTGATCGCGCTTCGCCCTCCGGCATTGGTCCTGGTCCTCACGGCCTTCGCCTGGGCGGTGATCGCCTCGACGACACTCTGGCCCTTGCTCCTGGGGATCTACTGGAAGGGCGCGACCCGTTGGGGAGCCCTCGCCTCGATGGTCGGCGGCTGCGCTACGGCTCTGGTCTGGATGGCCTCCGGCTCGCCCTTCGGCTTGCATGGCTTCATCCCCGGGATCGCGGTAGGGCTGGTCCTGCTCGTTCTGGTCAGCAAGTTCACCCCCAGGCTCCCTGCTGAGCACCTCGAGAGGGTCTGGGGTGAGTCGGGCTCTACAGATCGATGATCTCGGCCCTCATAGTCGCGAGATCCACGATCGCCGCGGTCGAGCGGCCGCTCGTCCAGCCGCCAGCCTCGCCGGGGTTCAAGACCAGAGGCGAGCCTTCCCGTAGATCGATCTTATGAGTATGACCATAAACGATCAAATCATACATTCGTGACGCGATCAGCGCCTCGAGTGGATCGGGCTTGTGCATCAGTGCGATCCTCCGGCCCTCGAGCTCGAGTTCATGATAGCCGGCATAGAGCTCTCCAATCCCCTGATAGCGCTCAAGCAGGTAGGGCTTATCCCCATCGTTGTTCCCGAAGACCCCGATGAGCTTGGCTTGAAGCTTAGAGAACTCCTTGGCCGTGAACGGCGAGACGAAGTCCCCGGCATGCAGGACTAGTTCGACCTTCTCGCGGTTGAACAGCTCGACCGCCCGCGCGATCTTCGGGAGATTGTCATGCGTGTCCGCGATGACTCCCAGCTTCATTCCCGACCCTCCTCTTCGGCGATGATTGAGCCTCTCTATTCAAAGATCTTCGCCCCGATCCGGACGATGTTCGCCCCCTCCTCGATTGCCACCTTATAAGTATTGCTCATCCCCATCGAGAGATACTTCATCTCCACATTCGGGAGGTCGAGAGCCCTAAGCTTATCAAACAACTTCCTCGTCTCACGGAAGTAAGGCCTCGCCGCCTCGGGATCACCGAACCTCGGCCCCATGGTCATCAGCCCCTGGACCCGGAGGTGCTCGAACCGAGCGATTCCCTTGATTAGTTCCTCAGCCTCCTCGGGGACGACCCCGGCCTTCTGGGGCTCCCGGCCGCTGTTGATCTCGATCAGGATCGGCATGACCTTCCCGAGGGCAGCACACCGCTTCTCCAATTCTGCGGCCAGCCCAACGGAATCGACGGTCTCGATCAGGTCGAAGAGCTCGACTGCCCGCTTGGCCTTATTCCGCTGGAGGTGGCCGATCATGTGCCACTTAACCCTTCTCCCGATGAGGGCGAAGGCCGCCTCGGCCTCCTGGACATAGTTCTCGCCGATCACCTCGATCCCGGCCTCGACCGCCTCCAGGATCTCCTCGGGCCTCCGCCCCTTGGCCGCGGCCACGAGCGTTACGCCCGGAGGGAGCTCTCCAAGGAGCTTCCGGACATTCTCAAAGATCATCTATTAAGGTCAGAGGCCGGGCTTGCTGCCCTTGTGGTGAGTTACCTCCCCATCTCGGCTGATACGCTCATACTCCTTAAGGAGGAGCTTCCGCTTGGCCGGGCCGAGGTGGTCGAAGAATAAAATTCCGTCCAGATGATCGAGCTCGTGGAGCAAGACCCGGGCCGCGAGCCCCTCCCGCTCGAGCTCGATCTCCTTCTCCTCTAAGGTCCAAGCGCGGACTAGGACATGGTCAGGCCGCCAGACCTCGGCCTCGACCCCGGGGAGTGAGAGGCAGCCTTCATTGAAGGGGACTTCATTCCCATGATCCGCCTCGATGAGCTGGGGGTTGATCAGGACGAGCTCCGGGCTCTCGTCAAGGTCAATCAGGATGAGCCGGAGGCTCTCGCCGAGCTGAGGGGCGGCGAGGCCCAAGCCCCCAGCATAAGCGAGCGCTTCGATCAGCTCATCGCCCAGCCTCTTGATCCGCTCATCGATCCGCTCGATCGGCTTCGCCGGGAGGCGAAGTCGCTTGTCCGGATACTTTAAGATCGGGCGAGCCATCGCGCCCTCATGATAAGGAATCTAGCTCCTCATTGCCAGCCCCAAAGTCTCCTTGTGAGCCGCGCGATGCGAGGGCTATAATCGATCCGGAGCCGGAGGCGAGGATGACTAAGCCGAAGCTGACCCCGATGATGCGCCAGTATCTTAAGATCAAGGAGGAGTATCCCGATGCCATCCTCTTCTTCAACCTCGGGGACTTCTATGAGACCTTCTTTGAGGATGCCGAGCTGGCCTCGAGGGAGCTCGAGCTCGTCCTGACCAAGAGGAACGAGGCCCCCATGGCCGGGGTCCCCATCAAGAAGGCCGATCTCTACATCAACCGGCTTCTTAAGAAGGGCTATAAGGTCGCGATCTGCGATCAGCTCCAGGACCCCTCCGAGGCCCGCGGGCTCCTCGAACGGGATGTCGTCCGGGTCGTCACCCCGGGGACAATCCTAGAGGAGGAGGTCCTCGAACGGGGGCTGAATAACTATATCGTTGCAATCCTCCCCCAGGGCGAGCGGCTCGGCCTGGCCTTGGCCGACCTCTCGACCGGGGAGTTCCGAGCCACTGAGCTCTCACAAGCTGAACTGAAGGCCGAGCTGGCCCGCCTCCAGCCGGCGGAGCTGCTCTTCCCTCAGGGCTTCAATGCTGAAGAGGTCTTGAAAGAGGCCGACCGACGGGTGGCCCGGACAGGGGTAGAAGAGGGCAATTTCAAGGCTGAGGAGCTCCTGGAGCACTTCGGCTTAACCTCGCTCGAGGGGCTGGGCCTGAGCGAGCTTGCGGGGCGGGCCGCCGCCGGTTTACTCAGATACTTGAAGGAGACCCAGAAGGAGCAGTTGAATCATCTCAAGCGGCCCCAGGCCTACTCCCTCTTGGAGCAGATGCAGCTCGATCCCTTCACCCAGCGGAACCTCGAGCTGGTGAGGGAGCTCGGCGGCGGGGGACAGAACACCCTCTTCAATGTCCTCAACCGGACCGTCACGGGGATGGGCGAACGGCTCCTCCGGCGGTGGCTCCTCGCACCGTTACTCGACCGGGAGGAGATTGAGCGGCGGCTCGATCTGATCGAACTCCTCTATAATGAGGGCCTCCTCCGGGCGGAGCTCCGGGAGTTCTTGAAAGATATCTATGACCTCGAGCGGCTGGCCGGAAGGCTCGGCTCCGGGAGGGCCAACCCACGCGACCTCCTCTCACTCGGGCAATCCCTGGAGAAGCTGCCAAAGCTCCGCGAATTAGTAGAAAGGCTCCGGGCCGAGGGGGCCTCGGAGATCCTGGATGAGCTGGCTGCCACTTTGGAGGACCTGAGCCTGGAGGACCTGGCCGAGCTGTTAAAGCGGGCCCTCCGCGAGGATGCGCCCCTGACATTGAAGGAGGGAGGGCTAATCCGCGAGGGGTTCGACCGCGAACTGGACGAGTTGAAGGCCCAGGAGAGAGAGTATAAGAAGAAGATCCTCGAACTGGAGGCCAAGGAGCGGGAACGGACGGGCATAACTAGCCTGAAGGTGGGCTACAACACTGTCTTCGGCTACTACATCGAGGTCACCAAGGCCCATGCCAGGCGGGTCCCGCAGGATTACATCCGGAAGCAGACGCTGGTCAATGCCGAGCGCTATATCACTCCCAAACTGAAGGAATACGAGGGGAAGCTCACCTCCGCCGCCGAGCGGGCGGTCGAGTTGGAGTATGAGATCTTCCTCGAGCTTCGGGAGCGGGTGGCCCAACGCGTCGAGCAGATCCAGGGATTGGCCTCCTTGATCGCTCAGCTCGATGCCTTCGCCGCCCTGGCCGAGGTCGCCAAGAGCAATGGCTATACCCGCCCCCGCTTCACGGAGAAGCCGGTCCTGAAGATCCGCGACGGCCGCCATCCGGTGGTCGAGCGGCGCGAGGAGTTCGTCCCTAACGACCTCTTGCTGAAAGAGGACGAGCACCTCGTCATCCTCACCGGGCCGAATATGAGCGGGAAGAGCGTCTTCATCAGGCAGATCGCGCTCATCGCTCTCATGGCCCAGATCGGCTCATTCGTCCCCGCGAGAGAGGCCCTCCTCCCCATCATCGATAAGATCTTCACCCGCGTCGGAGCGAG
>JBBIJD010000019.1:0-24810 GCA_037446135.1 Candidatus Fraserbacteria bacterium | reverse complement strand
CCGGGGCGATGGTCGGGCGGCAGTGGTTCGGCGGGGACGGCTGGAGCGGGACGAACGATAAGGCCGGCTCGCCTTTCCACCTCTTGCGTTGGGTCAGTCCCGCGGTCACCAAATGGGTGAGCCGGCATCGGGTTGGCTGACCCGGGGCTCGGGCCTCACTTGACAGGCCTCCGGCCCCCAATTAGAATCTCGGAACTGAACGATGAATGGCTCCATCGCTCGGGTGAGAAGATGACAGATCTCGCAGGCTACCTGCCGTTGGTAATCCTCGCTTGCTTCAGCGTCGCCTTCGCGGCAGGGAGCATCTTCCTGAGCCGGCGGCTCAGCCCGCCCCGTCCTACCCCGGAGAAGCTGGAGACCTACGAGTGCGGCGAGCGATCGGCCCACAGTCCCAATCGCCCCATCGAACTGAAATACTACCTCTATGTGCTGCTCTTTCTCATCCTCGAGGTCGCGATCATCTTTCTCATCCCTTGGGCCGTCGAGCTCCGTCACCTCGGCCCATCGGCCCAGATCGGGATGGCCGCCTTCATCGGGCTCTTGCTCCTCGGCTGGGCCTATGCCTGGAAGGAGGGGCTGCTCGAGTGGCTCCGCTAGGGCTAGCAGAACGCGCGAAGGACGGCCGGGGGGGCCTCCTCTTGATGAGGCTCGAGGGGCTCTTGCGCTGGGGGCGGAGCAACTCGCTCTGGCCGATGACCTTCGGGCTGGCCTGCTGTGCCCTGGAGATGATGGCCACCCAAGCCTCGCGGTTCGATATGGCCCGGTTCGGGAGCGAGGTCTTTCGCCCCTCACCTCGCCAGGCCGACCTGATGATCGTAGCCGGGACGGTCTGCAAGCGGATGGCCCCCCGCATTAAGACCCTCTATGAGCAGATGGCTGACCCGAAATATGTGATCGCTATGGGGGCCTGTGCCATCAACGGCGGTCCTTATCAGAAGTCTTATAGCGTCGTCAAGGGGGTCGATCTGCTCATCCCTGTCGATGTGTATGTCCCCGGCTGCCCGCCGACACCGGAGGCGCTCATCGCCGGGCTGATCAAGCTCCAAGAGAAGATTCGTGGCGAGGGAGCTAGATCCTGATGGCTCAGGTTCAGGGTCACGAAGCTCTAGGAGAGTTGAGCAGGAGATTCGCCGGAGCTATTGAAGAGGCCGGCTCACTGAAGGATAAGCCCTTCCTCCGCCTCCGGCAAGAGGCCCTCCTCCCCCTCTGTCAGGCCGCGAAGGAGCTAGGCTTCGACCACCTCGCTTGCCTCACCGCGGTGGACTATCCCCAACATGGCTACTTCGAGGTCATCTACAATCTTTATTCCTACGCCGCGCGAGCGCACCTCGTCCTCAAAGTCCGCTGCCCGCGAGAGGCTCCCCTCCTCCCCTCCGTCGCAGGGGTCTGGAAGGCCGCACTCTTCCTCGAGCGGGAGGCCTACGACCTGATGGGGATCCGCTTCGTCGGCCACCCTGACCTGAAGCGGATCTTGCTCCCGGAGCCGTGGTCCGGCCATCCCCTGCGGAAGGACTACGATATGGCGCAAGAGCAGTTCGTCAGCAAGGGGCCACAGGGCGAGGACCTAGTCAGCTTCGACCAGACCCGAGGATGGTGAGGCCCATGAGCTATCTACCGACGAATGGCGAGAGGGCGGACGAGGGGCAGTTGATCGCCCTCAACATGGGGCCGCAACACCCTAGCACTCATGGGGTCCTGAGGCTGAAGCTCCTGCTTGACGGGGAGATCGTGCGCCAGGTCGAGCCGGTCATCGGCCAGCTCCATCGCGGCTTCGAGAAGTTGGCCGAGCTAGGCCGCTATCCGCAGTTCATCATGATCTGCAACCGAGCAGACTATGTCTCGACCTTCGCCTACGAGGCGGCCTATGTCCGGGCTGTCGAGGAACTCTTGGGGCTCGAGCCCCCGCCCCGAGCCCAATTTATCCGCACAATCTGTCTCGAGCTGGACCGGATCCAGAGCCATCTCCTCTGGCTGGGGACCTTCGGGCTGGACCTGGGGGCGCTCAATGCCTTCTGGTATGGGTTCCGTGAGAGGGAGCTCCTCCTCGGCCTCTTCCAGGAGTTGACCGGCGCGAGGCTCCACCATAATTATTTCCGCTTCGGCGGAGTGAAGCTCGATCTCCCCCAAGGCTTCACGGAGAGGGTGCAGAGCGCCTGTAACGAGCTCGAGCGGAAGGTGGACGAGTATGAGGAGTTCCTCGCGACGAGTGACACTTTCCTCATGCGGACGAAGGGGGTAGGGGTGCTGACGAAGGGGATGGCCGTGGACTGGGGTGTGACCGGCCCGAACGCCCGGGCGAGTGGACTGGACTTCGATCTGCGCCGGGATGAGCCTTATTTCGCCTATCCCGGGCTCTCTTTCGCTGTGCCCGTGCGGACGGAGGGGGACTGCTACGCCCGCTTTGCTGTTCGTCTGGAGGAGATCCGTCAATCGGTGAGGATGGTCCGGCAGCTATTGAGGGAACTACCCGAGGGGCCGATCATTGCCCAGGGCTGGGAGAAGCGGGCGGCCCACCTCCTGGCGAAGCCGGAAGGAGAGCACTACACGCGCATTGAGGGGCCGCGGGGTGAGATCGGGATCTACCTGGTGGGCGACGGCACGCCCTCGCCCTACCGGGTGAAGCTCCGTTCGCCCTGCTTCCAGCACCTCGCGGTGATGGCGGAGCTCTTCCGTGGCCAGCTCCTGGCGGACTTGGTAGCGATCAATGGGAGCTTTGACCTGGTGATGGGTTGTGTCGATCGCTGAGGACTCTCGTCCTCCATCCCTCTCGCTGGGCGGGAGAGGGAAGCTCATAATAAGGTGAGGGCGGCGAGGGGAGGCTCAAGATGAGCTGGACTTCGGGGCTGATCTACGCGGTCGGGGCGCTGGGACTGCTCCTGTTCGTCGCCGGGAGCGGCGGGGTCCTCACCTATGTCTTCCGGAAGCTCTTTGCCGACTTCGGCCAGCGGCTCGGCCCGAACCGCGTCGGCCCCTTCGGGGTCCTCCAATTTCTCGCCGATGGGGTCAAGCTCGTAGCCAAAGAAGATGTCATTCCCGCAAGGGCCGAGCGGTGGGGCTTCCGTCTCGCGCCCTACCTGACCTTCGTCCCGGCGGTCCTGGCCTTCTCTCCACTCCCCTTCGGTGAAGGGTTGATCCTCACCGATGTCCGGGTGGGGCTCCTCCTGATCTTCGCTCTGGCCGCTCTTACCCCTCTGGGAGAGCTGGTCGCCGGCTGGGCCTCGAACAACAGCTATTCACTGATCGGCGCCCTGCGGGCCGGCGCGATGGATGTGGCCTATGAGGTCCCCCTCCTCCTCTCGGCCTTAGCGGTGATGATCCTGGCCGGGAGCAGCAGCACCCGCGAGATCGTCGAGGCCCAGCGCGGGCTGTGGTTCTTCCTGCCCCAATTGCTGGGCCTGTTCGTCTTCCTCCTCACGCTGATCGGGAAGGTCGGGGTCCTCCCATTCGACCTCCCCGAGGCGGAGAGTGAGCTTGTGGCCGGCTATGTCACGGAATACAGCGGGATGAGGTTCGCCTTCTTCTTCTTGACGATGTTCGCCAATGTCTTCTTTATCGCTGCTCTGGCAGTCACGCTCTACTTCGGCGGCTGGCTCGGACCATTCGGGCTCGACCTCCCACCGGCCCTCTCGTTCATCTGGTTCTTCCTCAAGGCAGGGCTGCTCATCTTCCTCGTCTTCTGGGCCTGGAACAGCTTGCCAAGGGTGCGGATCGACCAATTCTTGAATCTGAACTGGAAACTGCTCTTCCCCTTATCACTGGCGAACTTGGGGCTGACAGCGATCTTAGTGGCGACGGGGGTGCTCTGATGATGATGAGAGTCCACTGGCCTCTGCTCGGAGTGCTGCGCGGGATGGGCGTGACCTTGAGGAACTTCTTCCGGCGGGCGGTGACCGTTCGGTATCCCGAGGAGCGTTCGGCCTTGCCTGAGCGATTCCGCGGGCGACTCTGGCTCAATCTGAAGACCTGTCTCGGCTGCACCCTCTGCTCTCAGGTCTGCCCCAACGGGGCATTGCAAATGGTCCGCCGAGAGAAGACGGAGCAGATCGAGACAGCCCAGAAGCGCGATCACCTCCTCTTCCCTCAGGTGGATATCGCCATGTGCACCTACTGCGGCTGGTGCTCGGATATCTGCCCTGCCGGGGCGATCCGGCACAGCCCCGCGTTCGAGTTGGCCCGCTGCGACCGGGAGCATTTCATCTACACCCCGGAGATGCTGGCCCAAAGCGAGGAGGAGTTGACGGCCCAAGCCCGAGGAGGCGAGGGTTGATCATCTTTATCCTAGTGGGGCTAATCGCCGTCGTCTGCGCCGTGATGGTCTTGCGGAGCAAGAGACTGGCCTATGCCGCGCTCTGGCTCGCCGGGCTGCTGGTCGCGGTCGCGGCGGTCTTCCTCACGCTCGGAGCCCAGTTCCTCGCGGCCATCCAGGTCCTGATCTACGCGGGCGCGGTGATCACACTGATCCTCTTTGCCATCATGCTCGCGCGGGAGGAGGGCTCATGAATGACATAAGGGGGCTGCTCCGGCTGGCGATCGCGACTCTCTTGCTCTGCCTCCTCCTGGCCATGCTCATCGCCCCTTGGCCGGGCGGCCCGACCGGGCTCGAGAGCTTCGCGGCCATCAATGAGGCCCTCTTCGGGCGCTACGCGCTAGCTTTTGAGATCCTGGCGGTCCTCTTGCTCGCGGCGTTGATCGGGGCGCTCCTGCTCGCCCGGAAGGAGGGACCCAGGCCATGACCACATTTCCCCTTGCGGCCTACCTCGGGCTCAGTGCCGTCCTGTTTGTCCTGGGGGCCTATGGGCTGCTCATCTCTCGGAACGGGATCAAAATCCTCATGTGCATCGAAATCCTCTTGAATTCGGCCAATCTCAACCTAGTGGCGTTCGCAGCTTACCACCGGGATGCCCTGGGGTATGTCATGGCGATGTTCTCCATCGGCCTGGCGGTGGCCGAGGCGGCGGTCGGCCTCTCGATTCTCATCGCCCTCTTCCGGCTGAAGCGGCGGATCGATGTAGACTGGCTAAGATCGCTGAAAGGTTGAACATACATACATGAGCAGTGTGCCTTTTGAGCTTGCCTGGCTCATCCCGCTCCTCCCGCTGGGGGCGGCCCTGCTGATCGCCCTCTTCGGCCGGTGGCTGGCCGAGCGGGGCGGCTGGCTGGCGGTCGCGGCCGGCGGGCTCTCCCTCAGCCTCGCTGTCCCCATCGCCTGGAACGGGCTCCAGCTCAGGGAGCCATTCACCTCGAGCTTCGGCTGGTTCGCGATCGGCCAGCTCCAGCTCCGCTTGGGCATCTACCTCGACCAGCTCACAGCGCTCCTGCTGATCGTCGTGAGCCTCGTGAGCTTTCTCGTGCTCATCTACTCTATCGCTTACATGCACCGAGAAGGCCCACGCCTCCGACGCTACTATGCCGAGATGAGCCTCTTCCTCGGCTCGATGCTCGGGCTGGTCCTGGCCGACAACTACCTTATGCTCTACCTCTTCTGGGAGTTGGTCGGCCTCTGCTCATATCTACTGATCGGCTTCTGGTATGAGCGACCAGCCGCCGCAGCCGCGGCCATTAAGGCCTTCCTGGTGACACGCCTCGGGGACCTCTTCTTCCTCGTCGGCCTGCTCCTCTTTTTGATCGACTTCAAGACCCTGAGCTTTGCCGAGCTCTTCAGTTTGCAGGTGTCGCCTCAGCGGCCCTGGCTCTTGGGGCTGGGGACCTTATTCTTCTTCGCCGGGGCCATGGGCAAGTCGGCCCAGTTCCCACTGCACCTCTGGCTCCCCGATGCTATGGAGGGCCCCACGACCGTCTCCGCGCTGATCCATGCGGCAACGATGGTCAATGCCGGGGTCTATCTCGTGGCCCGGACGATGCCCCTGCTCATCCGCGCGCCCGTGGACCTGCTCGTGATCGCCCTGCTCGGGGGGTTCACCGCCCTCTTCGCCGCGACCTTGGCCACGGTCAACACCGATATGAAGCGCGTGCTCGCTTACTCGACCATCTCCCAGCTCGGCTATATGTTCCTCGGCCTGGGGGCCGGCGGCTTCGCCCAGGCCTTGACGACCCAGGAGGGGGCGGGCTATGCGGCCGGGCTACTCCATCTGCTGAACCATGCCTTCTTTAAGGCCCTTCTCTTCCTCGGGGCCGGGGCGGTGATGCACGCCATGAGTGACTCGACCGACTTGAGGAGGATGGGCGCCCTCTGGCCGAAGCTGAAGCTCACGGGGACGGCGATGCTCATCGGGGCGCTCGCCAACGCCGGGATCCCCCCGATGAGCGGCTTCTGGAGCAAGGACGAGATCCTAGCCGCGGCCTTCTCCGGCGGCCATCCGGCGCTGCTCACGGCCTGGCTCTTGGGGTTCGCCACAGTCTTCCTCACCTCCTTCTACATGTTCCGCCTATGGTTCTTGGCCTTCGCCGGCCGGCCACGCTGGCCCGAGGGCGCCCGGCCTCACGAGGCCCCTCCCTTAATGGCCTGGCCCCTAGTGATCTTGAGCCTGTTCGCTCTCAGCTCAGGCTTCCTTAGCTCCGCTGGCCTCAGGCGATATATCTCTCTCGGCGAGCCACATCTCATGCCTGCTAGGGAACTCCTCGCCCAGACCTTCGCCAACCCCTGGACGATCCTCTCGAGCGGGCTGGCCCTGGCGGGCCTGGCCATCGCGTATCTCCTCTATCATCGCGGGCTAGACCTCGCGCGCTACCGGACAGCCCTTGGGGGGTCGGTCTACCGGCTGCTGCTCGAGCGTTATTACCTGGACCGGGCCGCGATCACACTCGCCCGGAGGGTCACGGTGGGATTCGCCCGGCTGCTCGATCGCTTCGACCAGGCTGTCGTCGACGGCCTCATTAATGGGATCGGCCGGGCGAGCGTCGGGCTCGGCCAGCGGCTCCGTCGGACAGTCACGGGCTCGATAAATGATTACGCTAGCTGGATCTTGGCCGGCGTCGCGCTCTTCTTGCTCATCTATGTGATCTGGAGGTGAGGTCAGTGCTCTCCTGGCTCCTGCTCGTCCCTCTGGTCGGGAGCCTGATCGTCTGGGCCGTCCGCGATGAAAGGACGATGAGGCTCGTCGCCCTGGCGTTCGCCTTCGGGCCTTTCGCGCTCGCTACGGCCTTGGCCTTCCTCCTCGACCCCGGCCGGGCAGGCTATCAGTTCCTGGAGCAGCAGACCTGGATCCCAGCCATCGGCATCTCTTACAAAGTCGGCCTCGACGGGATCAGCCTGCCGATGGTCTGGCTGACGACGCTATTAACCTTCCTGGTCTTTCTCTACTCCCGGGACTCCCGCACGCGGAGCTACTTCGCCCTATTTCTGCTCCTCGAGTTCGCCCTGCTCGGGGTCTTTGTGGCCCTCGATCTCTTCCTCTTCTATGTCTTCTGGGAGCTGGTCCTTGTCCCCATGTATCTTCTGATCCACGGCTGGGGCGGGCCGCGGCGGGCCTACGCCGCGATCAAGTTCTTTGTCTACACCTTCTCCGCGAGCGTGATCATGTTGGTAGGGATCATGGCCCTCTATTTCGGGGCGGGGGCCCATTCCTTCGACTTAGAGAGGATCGCCGCTGGCGCGCCCCAGACCTCACAGCTCTTCCAGGTCCTCGTCTTCGCCGCACTCTTCCTGGGCTTTGTCGTGAAGATGCCCCAGGTCCCGTTCCACACCTGGCTACCCGACGCGCATGTCGAGGCCCCCACCGGCGGGTCGGCCCTGCTCGCCGGGGTCTTACTCAAGATGGGCTCCTACGGCTTGATCCGGGTGGCGCTCCCGCTCTTGCCCGAGGGGGCGCGATTCTTCGGGCCGATCATGCTCGTGATGGGGATCTTGAGCATTCTATACGGCGCGCTCGTCTGCCTGGCCCAGCAGGACCTGAAGAGATTGGTCGCCTATTCCAGTATCAGCCACATGGGGGTTGTTCTCTTGGGCATCGCACTCCTCAGTCAGGCCGGCCTCGCTAGTGCGATCTTCATGATGTTCGCCCACGGGCTGATCTCACCGCTCCTCTTCATGGCCACTGGCGCGATCCAGCATGGCGCGGGGACGCGCGAGATCGCTCAGCTCGGGGGCCTCGCGCTCCGCGCACCGCAGGCCGGGTTCATCCTCACTGCTGGGGCCTTGGCCTCGCTCGGCCTCCCAGGGATGGCCCAGTTCCCCGCCGAGTTCGGGGTCTTCCTGGCCGCTTATCTGGGGGTTGGACTCTGGGTCTTGGTGCCGATCCTCACCATTGTGCTGACGGCCGGCTACTACCTCTGGGCGCTCGAGCGGTCAATCTTCGGGAAACTCTCACCGATCGCGGAGCAGGCCCAGGATGTCCGGGCCTACGAGTTCTGGCCGATGATTGCCTTAGTGGCCTTGATCATCCTCTTCGGCCTCTGGCCTGGGCCCTGGCTGGGAGCGATCAATGCCGCTGTCCTGAATAATGTGCTCCCGGGGCTCGGCCTAGGAGGGACACCGTGAGCGCCCAGGACTTGAGGGCGATCTTGCCCGAGCTGATCACCGTCCTGGTGGCCCTTGCCTCGCTCTTCATTCGGAGGCGGTCCCAGCAGCTGGCGCTCGTGGGGCTCCTTCTGGCCAGCGCCTCACTCCCCTTCCTCCCGCGCGGCCCAGCCTTCTCGGGGACGGTGGAGGTCGATGGCTTTGCTCTAGTCTTCCAGGCCCTCTTCCTGGCGATGGCGCTGTTAGTCACGCTAGGTTCGGAGGCTGAGGTGGTGCTCCCCGCTGAACGACCCCGGGGGAAAAAGGAGTATTACACCCTCTTGTTATTTGCCACTGCCGGGATGCTGGCGGTGGCCAGCGCGGCGGACTTGATCGTCCTCTTCATCAGCTTCGAGCTCTCCAGCTTGGCGACCTATGCCTTAGTGGGCTACACCAAGGGCGATGAGCGCTCAGTCGAGGCGGCCACGAAGTTCTTTATCATCGGCGCGCTCTCCTCAGCGATCGCTCTCTATGGGATCTCCCTGCTATACGGCGTGACCGGGACGACAGCCCTGCGCACCCTGGCTCAGGCGCGAGAGGCCCAGCGGCCCGAGCTGGCACTGGCCTTCAAGGCCGGGATGGTCCTGGTCCTGGCAGGCTTCGGGTTCAAGATCACGGCCGTGCCGTTCCACCTCTGGGCGCCGGACACTTACGAGGGCGCCCCCGCGCCGGTCACGGCGCTCTTAGCGACCGGCTCGAAGAAGATGGGTTTCGCCGCCCTATTGAAGATCTTTCTCGTCGGCCTAATGGCATTTCGGGCTGATTGGGCCTGGCTCCTCGGCCTGCTCGCCTTCGTGACCATGACCGTGGGGAATCTCCTGGCGCTCAACCAGACGAGCGTCAAGCGGCTGTTGGCCTACTCCTCGATCGCCCAGGCCGGCTATATCCTGATGGCTTTCCCTGTGGCCACGGCCTACGGCCTGGCGGGCGGGCTCTTCCATGCGATCACCCACTCATTGATGACCGCCGGGGCCTTCTTGATTGTAGCCGCTATCGCGGCCGGCGGGCGCGGCGAGGACCTCTCGGCCTATCAGGGATTGGCTCGGCGCCAGCCGTTCTTGGCCCTGGCGCTAATGATCTTCCTCCTCTCGCTCGCGGGGGTCCCCCCGCTCGCAGGGTTCCAGAGCAAGTTCGTCTTGTTCTCCAGCGCCGTCGAGGCCGGGCTCAAAGGCCCGAGCTGGCTCATCTGGCTGGCCGCCGCTGGGGCGCTCAACTCGGCACTCTCACTCTATTACTACGCCCGAGTCATTAAGGCCATGTATTTTGAGGGGCCGACGCCGGCATTCCAGGCCACTTCCGCTGACCCTCACCCAGAGCGGCTTGTCCCCCACGGGGGGCTATTCGTGGCCGTCGTGCTAGCCTTCGCTCTAGTAATCCTGCTCGGCCTCTACCCCGCCCCGCTCCTCCAGTGGCTGCTCGAGGCGGCTCGGTCGCTCTTCTAGACTATAGATAGAGCTCCGGCCTGATCCGAGGGATCATGGCGGCCAGGACCGCCTGCTCTGTCAATTCTGTCCGGGTGAGGGCCCCCTTAGAGAGGTAGCCGACCGAGCCCGCTTTCCGCCCGATCTCGGGGATCCCGGTGAGCTCGCTCATCACCTCTCCCACGGCCCGGCCCCGCTTAACCTCCTCGATCACCTTCGGAGGGTAGACGAACCCCGAGCCGTGGCCGAAGGTCAGCCGCCCCTTCTGGTCGAGGATCGCGCAGAATTGGACATCGAAATAGACTTGCAGCGCTTCGTTCCAGACCAGCCCGGCCTCGATCCCCACCCCAAAATCGGCTCCCTTGAGGGCCTCCTTCGCCCGGCGGACCGCCCCGAGGGGGATCTCCTCCCCGAAAGGCTCCTTGGGGACCCCGGGCTCGACCTTGACGAGCGAGACCTCGAGCTCGACCGGGTCGAGGAGCCGGGAGAAGACCCGTCTCACCGCCTTAGCCTTCAGTGGGTTCTGGCTCCCGACATGGACCTTCAGGGCCATCTTCTTGAGGTCAGAGTTTAGCCGATCTAGATTGCCCAGCGCAAGCCGGTGGAGTAGACTCAAGCCCGGTGGGGATCAATCGATGGCCGAGATCAAGGTGGTAGCGACCAACCGGAAGGCGCGGCATGACTACGAGATCGCCGAGACCTACGAGGCCGGACTGGTCCTCAAAGGCTCAGAGGTGAAGAGCCTCCGGCGGGGGAGTTGCTCCCTTGGGGACGGCTTCGCCCAGGTCAAGGACGGCGAGGTCTTCTTATACAATGTCTACATCGCCCCTTATGAGGAGGGCGGGCGATGGAACCCCGATCCAGAGCGGCCGCGGAAATTGCTCCTACACAAGCAGGAGATCGTCCGGCTCGCCACTAAAGTGAACGAGCGGGGTTATACCCTGATCCCGCTCCGGGTCTACTTCAAGGAGGGCTTGGCCAAGGTCGAGCTAGCTTTAGCTAAAGGCCGGGCCAAATACGATAAGCGGGAGAAGATCAAGAGGGAGGAGCAGGAGCGCGAGCTGCGCCGGGCCATGAAGGAGTTCCACTCGGGCTAGGCTAGAACTTCACCTCCGGGGGCTGCTCCGAGCCTGTGGGGGCCTCGAGATAGGCCGCGGCCTCGAACCCGAACTGCCTCGCGATCAGATTCCCCGGGAACCGCCGGATCGCGGCGTTATAGTCCCTGACAGAATCGTTGTAGCGCTTCCTGGCCACCGCGATCCGGTTCTCCGTCCCGGCCAGCTCGTCCATCAGTCGGATGAAGGTCTGGTTCGACTTCAGATCGGGGTAGTTCTCCACGATCGCGAGCAGCCTGGAGAGGGCCCCGCTCAGGGCCGCATCCGCTTCGAGCTTCCCTGCGAGGTCGCCCGCCCCGCCATACCTGGTCCGGGCAGCGGTGATCTCCTCGATGATCGTCCGCTCCTGGGCCGCGAAGCCCTTGACCGTCTCTACCAGATTGGGGATCAGCTCGAACCGCCGCTGGAGCTGGTTGGCGATCTCCGCTTGGCTATTCTTTATCTCCTCTCGCATCGTCACAAAGCGGTTATAGGCCCCCGCGGTCAGGAAGTAGCCGACCAAGATGAGCACGACGATCAACCCGCCAAAGATCAGAGCTTTTCTCAATTCGGCCTCCTTGAGGGGAGTCTAGCAGCTCGGGCTGGGGTTGTCAACGCCCGCCGATTCGAGTATAGTCGGGCCAGACAGACAGGAGATGGCTCTTACCCTTCAGACCATGAGGAGGCCGGCAATGGATGAACTCTTCTCCAGGCGAGCCAAGGCCGTCAAGCGCTCGGAGATCCGCGAGCTATTGAAATTGGCGGAGCGGCCTGAGGTAATCTCGTTCGCCGGCGGATTCCCCGATCCGGCGACCTTCCCTCACGAGGAGCTGGCCGCGCTCGCACAGAAGGTCCTTCGCGAGGACTACGAGCGGTCACTGCAGTATGGCGCGACCGAGGGGGACCGGCTCTTCCGTGAGGCCGTCTGCGCCTGGCTCAGGAATGAGGGCCTAGAGGTGGAGCGGGAAGAGGTGACCGTCACCAGCGGCTCGCAGCAGGGGCTCGATCTGATCGGGAAGGTCTTCCTCAACCCCGGGGATCTCGTCTTCTGCGACCTTCCGACCTTCCTCGCGGCGATCCAGACCTTCACCTCATTCGAGGCGGAGAAGGTCGGGATCCCCCAGCGGGAAGACGGGATGGATCTGGAGATCCTGGAGAGGGAGATCGAGGCGGCCCTCGCTCAGGGGAAGCGGCCAAAACTGATCTACCTCGTCCCGGACTTCCATAACCCCACGGGGATCACCATGAGCCTGGCCAAGCGCCGGAGGGTCCTCAAGCTCGCCGAGCGCTACGACCTCATCATCATCGAGGACGACCCCTATGGCCGGCTGAGGTTCGAGGGCGAGCCGCTCCCACTGATCAAGAGCTTCGACCGGACTGGGAGGGTGATCCTGCTCATGACCTTCTCCAAGACCCTCTGCCCCGGGCTCCGCCTGGCGATCCTGGTCGCCTCTCCCAAGATCACCGAGCAGATCGTCAAGCTCAAGCAGCCGGCCGACCTGTGCACCTCCTCCTTCACGCAGCGGCTGGCCTACGAGTATATGACCCACTACGACTTCGAGGCCCACATCAAGGAGATCCAGGGGATCTACCGGGAGAAGCGGGACACGATGCTCGCGGCCCTCGAGGCATACATGCCGAAGCATCCGGGGATCCACTGGACCAAGCCCCAGGGCGGGCTCTTCGTCTGGCTCACTCTCCCGGAGTTCGTCGATACTCGAGAGATGTTCCCCCGGGCGGTCGAGCGGAATGTGGCCTATGTCGTGGGCTCGGCCTTCTTCGTCGATGGGAGCGGGCAGAACACGATGCGGCTCGCCTTCTCCGAGCCGAGCCCGGAGCTGATCTGGGAGGGGATCAAGCGCCTAGCTGAGGTGATCGAGGAGGAGATCCGGATCGCCAGCGTGGCGGCAGTCACTAAGTGAACTTCCTCAAGGCCAGCTCAGCGAGGAAGGAGCAGAGGGCCAAAAGGAGCAGAAGGGCCCAAAGGTCTTTATACTTGTAGGCCGGCCTCCCACGGAGGAACTCCTCGGGGAGCTTATCTTCCAGGAAGGTCCCCCCGGTCGTGGCCACGATCTCCTCGAGGAGGAGCTCATCGACCCCGATCCGACGATACTCCTCAGGGTAGGGGAGAGTGAGCGGCTCCATCTTGGTCATGGCCGCGACTTCGCGGTTCGCGCTCTCCGCGCTCAAGCTGAGCAGGTATGATCCTGGCTTAAGGGTGGGGAGTTCAGCCCGGTAGAGCCCGGGCCCGACCTGTTCGAGCTCGAATTCCTCTCTTGCCTCCTCACTTGTGAGCCGGCCCCGGACCTCGAGGAGGTCGGCCCACCGCCCGCCGGAGCTGATCTCCGCGGTCAGATTGAGCCCCGAGCCGGAGGATGTGGCCTTGAGTGAGATCCCCTCTCGAATGGGGAGGCCAGAGCTCTCACGGGAGATGGAAGCGAAGAGGCGGGCGATCCCCTCCCACCCCAGCCATGAGGCGGACCATCGCCCCTCTAGGTCGGTGTTGAGCACCCCTACCCTTCCCAGTCCGAACCGCCAGAAGCTCACCAGAGGGTCCCCAGCCCCCGCGAGGAGGGCTACCTCGCTCGCCTCCTTCGGGTAAGTGACGACATAGCCGCCTAATGGGGGGAGTTCCTCGACTCCCTCCAGGAGATGGGCATACGGCCCGGGGACCGCCTCGATCTCGCCAGTGAGCCACCTCTGGCGGGTCACCCGCTCCACCTCCTTGAGGGTCACCCGCGGGAGATCCTTGGGGTCCTTCACCTGATAGAGCTTGCCACCGGTCTTCTCGGTCAGTCCCCTCAGGAAAGCCACATCGGCGTCCTCGCCGATGGCGATAGCTGAGACGGTGATCTTGGCCTCCTTGATCCGCTCCAAGAGCTTTGGGAACTCCAGCTCGTGGAGGAGGGCCTTCCCATCAGAGAAGACCAGGATATGCTTCAGCTTCGCCTCGACCTGATCGAGCTTTTGGAAGGCCTCCTCGAGCGCCGGGAGGAGGTCGGTCCCCCCATCGGCCTGGAGGGCCCCGATCTGGCGATACATCGGCTCCTTATCCTCGGCCGGCTGGATGGGGATGAGCCAGTGGAACATCGTATCGAAGGCGAGGAGCCCGACTAAGTCTCGCCGCTCCAGGAGCTCCACGCTCGCTCCGGCCGCCTCCTTCAGGGCCTGGATCTTCTTCCCGATCATGCTCGAGGAGCGGTCGAGGACGAATACGACCGCGAGGGAAGGGGCCTGGCTCGGCTCGCGCCCCTCATAGGAGACGGGGAGGAGCCTCTCCAGATCGCCTTTCCGGAGCCCCTCAACGGCCCTTTGGCCCTGGATGAGGAGCAAGCCACCTCCGCTCTCGACATACCGCTCGAGGGCCGCGATGGCCCGTTCATCCAGCCGGGCCAGCTCGAGGTTATCTAGGACCACCAAGCGAAAGGCCCCAAGGTCCGCGGGGCTCCAGGAGAAGCGGGCCGGGGAGCTGGAAAGATAAGCATATCCCGCAGCTTGGAGGAGGCTGCCGACCGCGCTTCCCCCTTCATCCTCCGCGAGCCAGAGGACCTGTGGCCCGCCGCGGACGAGGGTGATGGCCTCCGCGGCGTTGTTTTCGGGGATCGCATCCCCTTCAGCGAGGAGGTAGGCCCGATAGCGATGGAGACCCGCCTCAGCGAGCCGGTCGGCCAAGACGAGCTCGTTCACCCCCTGAGAGAGTCCTAGTTCCCTCGCTTCGATGAGGAGGCCGTCTCGGTAGATGAGGAGCCGGGCAGAGGTGGCCTGGAGGGCCCCGAGCTTGAGCCTGAGGGGGAACTCCGTCTCCGGCGGGACCTCCTCCGGGAGGGAGAGCTCTCCCAGCCAGACCTCACCGCTTTCGGGCCTGATGGGGAGGACCGCGATCTGGACCCCCTCTCTTGCGGCCCTTGCGAGGATCGGGAGGAGCTCACCTTGACCTTGTGTGGCGAGCCCATCGGTGAGGAGGACGATCGCCCTCTCCCCTTCCCTTGGGAAGCTATTCAGGGCTAGCTCGAGCGCGGCCGCGAGGTCTGTCCCCTCCCGCGGGACCACGGTCGAAACCTCCTCGGGATCAAGTTCGAGCTCGGGCCGAAAGCCCTGGTCGACCGCCGCCTCCGCGCCGAAGAGGATCAGTCCGTAGTTTATCCCCTCGCGCCGGATCATGAGCGAGCCCACCGACTCCAATAGCTCCTCTCTCGATCGGGAGATGCTCCCCGAGAGGTCGAGGGCGAAGTAGATGTAGCCCTCGCGGACTCGGAGCCCGAGCCTCGGCTCGGCCAGTGCGAGCACGACTAGAGCGAGCGCGACTCCGCGGAGGAAGGGAGGCCAGCGTGGCGCACCACGCTGGCCCCGCCCCGGGCTTTGCCCGGCGAGCCCGAGCCGGAGCCGAAAGAAGAAGAGGAAGAGCAGGGCCAGCCCGATGAGCCCGAGGAGGGCGAGCGGTCGAGCGAACTGGATCATAGCATATCACCTCCGCTTCCGGCTCGGACTCGGAGGCCGGATCAGTCCCTCATAGCTCAGGGCTTCCAGGAGCAAGAAGAGCAGCCCGCCGAGGGCGAAGCTCGCCCAAAGCGTGGCGCGCCACGGGCGGGCCCAGCTCTCTTCTTCGGCTCGCGGGCTCTGGCCCTCGGCTCTGGCCTCAGTCGTCGCTGGCCCGAATCCCTCGCCTAGGCCTAGCCCTGCCTCCTCACTCTCACTCGGGGCGAGGTTGACCGCTAGAAGGCGGGCCTCAGCCTCATCGTCATAGTCCCCTGGCCTTCCCCTCTCCAGGCGGTAGAGGCCGGGGAGATCGGCCCTCACCGGCGAATCGGGCCGATCCGGGCTGAGCTCATAGCTCCTTCCCCGGGGGTCAATGGCCCTCATCCCTTCCCGGAGAGGGAGTCTGGCCCCGACCTCGAGCTCCGTCTCCAGCGGCGCGGGGAGCTCGAGGAGCCAAGAGAGGAGGTTCCTCATCAGGATCGGGAAGTCGACCGTCAAGCCGAGGTTGGACCAACGGAGATCGAACCCGAGGTAGCAGATCTTCCTCGCTCCCTCTCGCTTGAGGTAGAGCAGGGGGAGCTCACCGGCACGGAGGAGGGTCTGGCCCCCTGGCGGGAGGGCCGCGCGCGCGGCCCGGGCGATAAAGAGGTTAGCCACCTCAACTCCCGCGAGGAGGGGATGGTCCACCGCTTCGATCGAGCTCGGGGAGGCGAGCTCTTCCTCCCCGAGGAGCCTGATGAGCGGTGGGAAGGCGGCATTGACCAGGAGGAGGTTCCCCTCCAGCTCGGGTGGGACCTCCACACCGTTAGCGACGATCAGGTCAAAGCTTCCTTCCCCCGGGTCATGGGTGATGGAGAAGGCCCCGAGGGCGAGGAGGGCCCCCCGGAGGAAGCGGTCCTCCTCTCCGAGCCAGAGCACTCGCCCTTCCCGGACTGGACTGGCGAAGTATCGCCGGTCGTCCCAGGGGAAGCCGTCCGGGACCTCGAGTTCGAGCGCCGCGAGCGCGTAGCCCGGGAGCGGCCGGGCGAAAGAGAAGGCCAAGGCCCGCTCCTCCCCCGCTCCAAGCTCGAGCCCCAGGGAGAGGATCGTCTCCCCATCGGCGGTGATTGTAAGGGTGGCATGCTCCTCTTGAGCGGAGTAATTCTTCACCCGAATGAAGGCCCCATACCCCCCGGCCGGGTCCGGCTCTGGCTCCGGGCGGAGGGAGAAGGCCAAAAGCCCCAGGTTCCGAGCCGGAAGGCGCGCCTCTCCGCTGACGATGATCGTCTCAAGCGGGAGCCCCTCCGGGAGGCCGGAAAGCGGGTGATCGGTGAGGTAGACGATCCTCTGGAATTGGGAGAGAGGGGCCTGGCTCCCCAAGAGGGAGAAGAACTCTCCCAGCTCGGCCTCCCCCTCCAGGGTCGGTCGAGAGGCCCGGACGGCCGCGATCGCCGCCCTTTTGTCGCCGGTGAGCGGGACCAGCAAGCGCGGATGGCGCTGGGCTTGGATCACCGTCACCTCACCGCTCGCGCGTTCGAGCAGCTCGCTCGCCCGTTCTTGCGCCAGCTCGTAGTGGCTCTTCCCTCCCTCGGCCATCTGCATGCTCGCGCTCCCGTCGAGGATGAGGGCCAGCCGGCCTGGGATCCCAGCAGTGTAGTAAGCCGGGCCGGCGAGGGCCAGGACCAAAGAGGCCAATGCCAAAAGCTGGAGCAGGAGGAGCCAGAGGGAGTGATGAAAGGCAAAGCGCCAGGCCCGCTGCTCTTGCCGCTCCAGCTCCTCCCAGAGGAAGATGGCCGAGACGCGATAGGGCTGGGCTCGGCGGCGGAGGAAGTAGAGGAGGATGACTCCCCCGGCGAGCACGAAAAGGTATAAGGCCCAAGGGGTCAAGAAGCTCATCTCAGTCAGCGGACCACCTCCCGCGCGCTGAGCAGCTCGAAGATCACCCTCTCTAAGGGTGTGGTGACCGGTAGGCGGAGGTAGTCGATCTTATTGGCCAGACAGAATGACTCGAGTCTCTCCAGATAGGCCCGCAATCGCTGTTGATAGAGCCCGATCGCCCGCCTCGAGAGCTCCAGCTCGAGCCCCTTCCCCGTCTCGGCATCGACGAGCCGGAGAGCGCCCGCCATCGGTGGGTCGAGGTCCTCACTGGCCAGCGGCTGGAGGAGGACGATCCTGAAGTTCCGGTAGAGGAGATGGGCCAAGCCCCGCTCATACCCTCCAGGAGCGAACATATCGCTGATCAAGATCGCTAGTCCGGCCTGATGGCGCTGGGCCACAAACCCCTCTAAGGCCCCGTTCAGGTCGGTCTGACCGCCCGGCCGGAGCCCCTCGAGGTAGCGGAAGAGGCGGAAGATCTGCTGCGGCCCACAGCGGGGCGGGAGGCCACCCTCGATCTCACCGGAGAAAGGGTAGGCCCCGACACGGTCCAGCTCCTTCAGTCCGATGTAGCCGAGCGCTGCGGCCAGCCTTAGGCCGTAGGTGAATTTCCCCCCCACCTCCATCGAGCCGCTCTTGTCCAAGAGGAGGTAGATCGGGATCTCCTCCTCCCGGGTGAAGACCTTAATCAAGAGCTTGTCCAGGCGGCCGTAGACCTTCCAATCGACATAGCGGAAGTCATCCCCGGGGCTATATCTCTTGTAATCGGCAAACTCCAGGCTCATCCCCGCCTTGGGGGAGCGATGGATCCCCCCGGGCCGGCCTCTCGCCCGGAGCTCAACTTTCAGGGCCAAGTGGAGCCGCTCCAACCTTCGCAAGAACCTCTCATCCAAGAGCATTTATATCGACCTTCTTCCAGACCTCCGCCAGGAGCTCCTCCGGGGTGAGCCCGGCCGCTTCGCCCTTGAAGTTGAGGATGATCCGGTGATTGAGGCTCGGGTAGAAGACGGCCTGGAGGTCCTCGAGCCGGACATTCACCTCGCCTGCGAGGAAGGCATGGGCCTTCGCCCCGGAGATGAGGCTCAGTCCGCCCCGGGGGCTCGCACCATACTCCACATACTCCCGGACCGCCTGAGGGGCGAGCTCAGAAGAGGGATGAGTGGCGTGGACCAGGGCACTGGCATAGCGATAGAGCCGGGCCGGGACGGGGAAGGCGGCCACGATCTCCCTCGCCTGGAGGACCTCCTCCCTGGAGAGGACCTGTCGCGGGATATAAGCGGACTGGGCGGTATTCCGGATGATGATCTCCTCTAATTCTTCAAGGTTGGGATCGGTCAACTTGACCTTGAAGAAGAATCGGTCGACCTGGGCCTCGGGGAGGGGATAGGTCCCTTCCATCTCGATCGGGTTCTCCGTGGCCAGGACAATAAAAGGCTCCTCGAGGAGATAGGTCTCGTTCCCCACGGTGACGGACCGCTCCTGCATCGCCTCTAGGAGCGCGGACTGGGTCTTCGGCGTGGCCCGGTTGATCTCATCGGCCAGGACGAGGTGGGCGAAGATCGGGCCGGGTGAGAATTCGAACTGCCGCCTCCCCGCCTCATCCTCCACTAAGAGGAGTGTCCCAGTGATGTCGGCCGGCATGAGGTCCGGGGTGAACTGGATCCTCGAGAACTTCAGCCCTAAGGCCCGCGCGAGGGTCCGGACCAGGAGGGTCTTCCCCAGCCCAGGGACTCCCTCAAGCAAGACATGGCCCTGGCAGAGGAGGCAGATGAGGACTTGCTCGATGACCTCATGGTGGCCGACGATCACCTGCCCGAGCTCGCCCCTTAGCTCCTCGAACTTCTCCTGGGCCGCCCGAAGGGCCTGTTCTGTAATCATCATTCCTCCGTAATGATGAGGAAGTACTGCTGGACCACCCCTCGGGCCTCGGGAGGGATCTTCCGGGCTTCGAGGCTGGCTTTGACCTTCTGGAAGTCCAGTCGGAGATGGGGCTCGCCTTCGGGGCCGCTCAGCTCGAATGGGGTCCCCCGCGTGATCAGCCGCTCGATCTCCCCCATCTCACCTAGCTTTCCAGAGAGGTGCAATTCCCGCGTCGCGGCGGGCCAGCTTAGAGGAAAAGACTCCCAGGTCGGCCACTCTCCAGGCGTCGTCCCAGCCTCCTCTCCTCCAGGGGAACCCTCCTCAGAAGGGGGCCGTTCTTCGTCTTCACTCCCGCCCGTCCCAGGGGGAGGCAAGCCCGGCCCTTCCTCTTCCCCTCCAGGCGGCCTTCCCGGGGTGGGGCCGAGCTGGCCCGGCCCTTCCAGTCTCCTCTTGGCCTCCGCCAGCCGCTCGATGAGGGCCTCTGCCGAGGCAAGATCACGCCGCAGGACCTCCGCTCCGGCTCGGCCTGCCCCCTCCTGGGCCTCCCCAAGGCGCTCGAGCAGCTCCTTCAGGGCCCCTCCTTGAAGGCGGCTCGCGAGCCGCTCGAGCTCTTCCAGCGTGGCGCGCCACGAGGCCTCGGCCTCGTTTTCGGACGGGAGGGCCTGGTGGGTCAATTGGGCCGCGAGCTCGCCCTGAAGGGCCGGCTCGACGGAGGGCCCCCAGAGCTCCTCTTCTAAGGCTGCCAGCCTCTCCTGGAGGAGCGAGCCCCTGGAGGCTGACCAAGGGCGGGCGCGCGCCCCTAGCCCCAGCTCCGCCTCGAGCTCGCGCAACTCCTCCTCGAGGGCCTCGAGCCGGCCTGGGGCCCCCGCTTCTTCCTCCCTGGTCGGGGGGAAGAGCGAGGAGATGGGCAGATGGGGCCAGCCCCAGCCGAGGAGGAGGATGGCTAAGAGGAGCCCGGCCGGGAGGAGCCAGCCCCGCTTCCTGAGCGGGAGGGCGAGGGCCGGCTCGAGCCTCGACGGCGAGGGGAGCCGGGCGAGGAGGAGGGGGGTGAATTCGGCCCGCCCGTGGCCACAAGAGAGCTCGTAGAGCGAGGAGAGCCGCTCGTGGAGGCCGAGCCGGCGGTCGACCTTAAAGAGGAGGCCGGCCAGCTCGACCTGTCTGAGGTAGCCCCAGAGGAAGCCCCCGAGCGCGGCGGCCGCAGCCGAGGCGAAGGCAGCGAAGGCGAGCCACCAAGAAGAGGCCCGGGCTTGGAGCCACCCGGCCAGCCCGAGGAGCCGCAGGAGTTGGTAGCTGAGGATGAGGCCCAAGGCGAGGCTGAGTGGGAGCCGGGCCCACTCGAGCCCTCGGACGAGCCTTGCGCGTCGCTCCAGCCTTAAGACAAGCTTTTTGAACCCCTCCACAATCCGAGCCTCCTTCGGGCCAATAGGAGCAAGGCCCCTCCAAGGGCCGCCAGCAGCAATGGCCCGCCAATAGATTCTACAGGATAGGCGCCTCCTTCTAGCAGTAGCTTCAGGTTGAAGAACGGGCTCACCGCCGGCTCAAGGAGGGTCCCGCCGAGGTAGGCGAGCAGGCCCAGATACTTGAGCTGGAATTGGAGCGACTCGGAAGGAATGATCCCCAAGAGGAGGCCTCCGATCCCCAGGACCAGGCCATAACTGAAGAGGTAGGTCCCGCTCAAGATGGTCGCGAAAGGCGAGAGGTGGGTGATGAGCTTGAAGATCAGGAAGAATGGGGCCAGGACGAATAGGCCGAAGGCGAGCTGGAGGGCGAGCCTGGCGAGATACCGCCAGAGCCAAAGATCGGCTTGGAGGCGGCTCTGCCATCTTTCTCCCCTCTGGCCGACCGTCAAGGCGAAGACCCCGAAGGCAGCGAGCAGGGCCCCGGCGAAGAATGGGGAGGGGGCGAAGCTCGCGCCGATTAGCTCTCCGATCCGGCGCGGCTGGGGGAGGACCAAGATGGTGATCGCCCCGACGAAGGCTGCTAGGCCGGGGTAGAGGGCCCAATCGGACCGGTTGAATAGGACCGAATCCGGGGGCTTCTGTCGTGGAGGTAACCGTAACTGCTCGATGTCGAGCCTCATCATTGATCCTCCTCGATCAGGGCCAGCCTCAGGATGGTCCGCACCTCCAATGGGGTCTGGGAGAACTCCCCCGGGGCCGCCCAGGCGCAGAGGAGCCCATGCGGGCCGCGGAGTTCCGTCCGGGCGAGCTTATAAATGCGAGCGACCGGCCCCTCCTTTGGCGGCTCGATCTCCGGACCTAATCCCCATTCGACCGCCTCGCCCGGCCCGAGCTCAGCCGGTCCCGGCTCAAGCTCGTAGAGCCTCCCCTCGTCAGAGAGGAGCCGGCAGTCCCGAAGGGGATAAGGGCTTTTGTTCTCGGCCCAGACCCGTCCCTCCCCACCGAGGCGGAGCCGGGCAAGGTCCCCTGAGAACCGCTCGAGGAAGAAGGAGCGCTCCTGCCAGTCCGCTAGGCTGAAAGAGGCGCTCATTGTCCCTCCCCGGCCCGGAAGATAGGTGACATCGTAGAGGCGCTCACCACGCTCCTCGGGGAGGGCCTGGCGGAGGTAGCCCTCGTCGTCTTCCCCCTGCCTGACGACCCGGAGCTCCAGCCTCCTCCCGGCCTTGGCGAAGAGGCCGAGCCAGGAGGAGTGAAGGGTCGTCTCCCCCAGGTCGTGGCTCAGGCCCGATTCCAGCCCGAAGAGCGGCCTAGCGAACTCCGGCCGGTCGAGATACCCGACGGTGAAAGCCGCTATCCCAGCGACCCAGAGGAGGGGGAGGGGGCGGGCTCTTTTCCGCCGCGCGGCCAGCCAGCTCGAGAGGGCTAATCCCCCCACGAAGAGCGCGTAGAGCCCGATGAGGACCGGCTTCGAGGGGAAAGGAAGCGAGGTCTGCTCCAGGAGCTCCGCGCCGAGCCGGAGCTGCTCCTCCTCCCCAGCCCTCTGCAACAGCTCTCGTCCTAAGCTCTCCCAAACCCCTCCTTCACCCGGGTTGGCTAGGAGGTTGACCGTCGCGAAGAGGCCCCTCCCCCGCCCCCGCGGCCCGGCGACCAGCATGATCTCTCCTTGGCGGGAGAGGACCTCCCCGCGGGGCTCGCCGAGGACGACCTTTCGGCCGGCGGCCTCGCCGATCCCCGTAGGGTTGAAGGGGATGAGCTCTCGCAAGCGTGGAGAATCCAGGAGATACCAGTTTTCCCCACCGAGGACGACCAGCTCGCCGCCCCATTCGATCCAGCGGATGAGGGCCGCCCACTGCGCGGGCGAGAGCTCCTCAGGATAGAGGCGCCCGAGATAGATCCTCCCCGCCCCGAGGAGCCCGGCCCAGGAAGAGGGAAAGCCCTCCGGCTCGAGCCGGATCGGCCTCTCCCCGGTCGGGAGCTCCATGGGCATGGGGAAGGGCTCGCCCCGGCCCACCAAGGCCAGAGTGAGGGGCTCCTCCGCTGCCCGCTCCTTCAAGGCGATCTCGCGGCGGAAGATGGTCTCGCCAGTAGGATCGGCGACGACGGCGAGCTGGAGGGGATAGATGTAGCCCCGGACGAGGAACTCGAGCTCGAACCGCTTCTTCCCTTTCCCCGGGAGGACAAAGGGGAGGACCAGCCTCTCCTCAACGACCCCTCTCCAGGGGCTGCGGACCTCCTGGCTGATGATGATCCGGCCTTGGAGGGGCGAGCGGCCCTCGATGGAGACCCAGATAGGCGCGGGCCAGTCTGGAAGATATTGCCCGGCAAACCCGAACTCGACCTCCACCTCCACCCCTACTTGGCCGTAGAGCTCGAACGCCAGCGAGGCGAGGAGTAGTATCGCCAACCCCAATGGTCTCATGACGATCATCCCAATGATACACCTCGCCCGCCTTTTTTGACAGCTCGGCCCCCGCCTTACTGGGTGGGCTAGCTACCAGCGGCCTCCGGCCCCACCGCCCCCGCTCCGCCCCCCGCCGAACCCACCGAAGCCGCCCCGGCTGAAGCCCCCGCCGAACCCACCGAAGCTCGAGCTGCCTTTACCACCCGGCGGCCCACCGCTCCAGAAGATCCAAGGGAAGCCCACAGGGCGGGGCTGGAGGAGGCCCCTCCTCCGGCGGGCGCGGGAGATGAGCCAGAAGAAGAGGAAGATGAGGATAACGATGACGATCAGGGCGGTCCGGAGATCGCCCTGCGGGGCGGGCGCTCCTTCCGCTTCCGCGCTTGGAGCTAGCCCGACCAGCTCGACCCCCGCGTCCTGGGCGATGATCCGCGCGAAGGCCTCGACCCCCTTTCTCACCCCACCGGCGTAGTCCTCCACCTTGAAGCGAGGGAGGATCTCCTGATCCCGGATCTCTCCGACCTTCCCGTCTGGGAGAAGCCCCTCCAACCCATAGCCGGTGAAGATATGGAGCGCACGATCGCCGATCGCCGCGAGGAAGAGGAGCCCATTATCCTGCCCCTTCTTCCCAATTCCCCAGCGGTCGAAGACCTCCATCCCATAGGAGAAGATATCTAGGGGCTTGGTCGTCTTGACGGTCAGGACCGCGATCTGGGCGGTCGTCTTCTCCTCCAACTCCCGCAAGAGGCCGTTCAAGTAGGCCTCAGTAGCCTCGTCGATCACCCCGGCATAGTCGGAGATGTAGTCTATGGGCTGGGGGATGGTGATCTCTTGGGCCTGGGCTATGATCGAGAATGGAGGAGCGAACACGGTGAGGAGGATCAGCGAGAGAAGGAGTCCGGCCTCTACGATGATCACGCCGGAGCGGGGCTTATCAACTTGCGGACCTATGAGAAGGCAAGCCATCTATTGCCCTTTCCCTTTGAAGAGCTGGTCAGCGGCCTGGGCCAGCCGGCGGACCTCCTCGAGGTATTGGGCAAAGAGATTGAGCAGCTCACCCCGACCGGGATTGATATAGCCTTGCTTGAGCTGATAGACCCTCCGGAAGGCGTCCAGCTCTAGGCCGAAGGCCGCCTCGACCTGGGCCAGGACCTCGAGGAACTCCCGCGGCGGGACGGGAAACCCCTTGAGGCGCAAGAGCGTGGAGAGGACCACCGCGAAGGGGCTGAGGGAGGCGATCAACAGCCGGCGGAGCTCACGGGCCTCCCCGGCGGCCTCGAGGTAGGCCTGGCGGAGCTTGAGCCACTTCCCTTTCAGCTCCTGCTCGCACTGGAGCCGGAGGTTCTCCCAAGGGACCTCTAGCCCCTCCAAGGGGTCTTCCTCACCCCATAGCAACTGGTGACGCTCCTTCATCTCCAGGAACTCGATGGGGAAGGAATCGAGCGAGCTCTTGATATACTCCGGATCGAGGAAGAGCGGATTGATCCGGGCCTTCCGCCATCGGCTTATATATTTGAACCCTTTGGCCAGTTGCGCCGGTCCGACCTCCTTGAGGAGGACCAAGAGGTTGAGGTCCGAGACCCCGGGGATGTATTCCGGCCCGACAGCGCTCCCGTATAGGATCACTGCGAGCAGGTCATCGCCATAGAGGTCTCTTACCTCTCGAGTAAAGCTATTCAGGAGCCCCTCACTCTGCGGATCGAGTCCACCCATCTCCATAAAGCTTATACTGGATCGAGCACGCTCTGTCAAAGTTCGGGAAAGGAATGATGCCCCCTTGGCTATTGCCTCCGCGGTATGACCGGAGGAAAGGAGCGGCTCATCTCGCTCCCACTCCACTTGACTTGCACCT
>JBBIJD010000018.1:0-26420 GCA_037446135.1 Candidatus Fraserbacteria bacterium | reverse complement strand
GGCGGCTTCCCCTCGGCCTCCGCTTGGCGGCGGTAGATCTCCCGCTCTTGCTCTAAGACCTCTTTAGGGACATCCTCCGGCCCGAGGTAACGGGGCCTAGCTGCGGCGATGTGCATCGCCAGCTCCTTGACGAACTCCTTGAACGGTCCGCTCTCCGCGGCGAAGTCCGTCTGACAGTCGACCTCGACCAGGACTCCGACCTTCCCACTATGGTGGATGTAGGAGGCGACTCGCCCTTCCACGGCCTCGCCCGCCCGGGAGAAGAGCTCTTTCCCCTGCTCCCGGAGGAGCCGCTTCGCCGCCTCGATGTCCCCCTTGCTCTCGAGGAGCGCCCGCTTACAGTCCATGATCCCCACGCCCGTCTCCGCCCGGAGGGCCATGATCAACTCATTGGTGACCTCTGCCACGCCTACTCCTCCTTCTGTCTTATGCTCCCGCAGCGGTCTCCCCCTCAAGTCCCTCATCCGAATCAGAGCCGTTCTTCGCCGGCTCCTCAGCGGCCACGGCCTCAGCCTCAGCGGGGGCTGAAACCCCTTCTCGTCCCTCGAGGACGGCATCGGCGATCCTCGAGGTGATCAGCTTCGTGGCCTTGATCGCATCATCATTCCCCGGGATCGGGTAGTCCACCATATCGGGGTCACAGTTGGTATCGATCACGGCCACGACGGGGATCTTCATCAGCCGGGCCTCGCGGATCGCGTTCTCCTCGACGGTGGAGTCGATGACATAGAGGACTCCCGGGAGCCGCTCCATATTCCGGAGCCCCTCGAGGTTCCGCTGGAGCTTCATCATCTCCCGGCGGAGGGCCATCGCCTCCTTCTTGGGGAGCTTATCCAGCTTCCCTTCGGCCTCGAGCTGCTCCAGCTCCTTCAGCCGCTTCACTCGGCCTTTGATCGTCTCGAAGTTCGTCAGAGTCCCACCGAGCCAGCGGCGGTTCACATAGTGGGCCCCGCAGCGCCTGGCCTCCTCTTCGATCGTCTCCCGGACCTGCCGCTTCGTCCCCACGAAGAGGATCTCCTTCCCCTGGGCCACTTGATCCCGCACGAAATAATAGGCCTCAGTAAAGTAAGCGATCGTCTTCTCCAGGTCGATGATGTGGATCCCCTTCCTCTCGGTGAAGATGAAGGGCTTCATCTTCGGATTCCACTTCCTCACCCGATGACCGAAGTGGACCCCCGTCTCCAGCAACTCCTTAATCGTTAGAAGCTCCACATTCCCTCCTCCTTTCTCCATTATGCCGTAAGCTAGCCCGAGCCTCGCCGGGTGAATATACCACATGCGGCCCTCTCGTTCAACTTTGGTTTGAACCGCGAGAGAGGCGGAATTATAATCGAATTGTGATGGTAGAGGAGCGCGAATTCCCCCGCCCACTCCCACGGAACCGCGAGGCGGAACAACTGGTCCTCGGCGCGGCCCTGGTCGAGCCAGAGACCACCCTCCCGGCCATCTTGACCCGGCTCAAGCCGGAGGACTTCTACTGGCAGCCCCACCAGCTCATCTACCGGGCGATCTTGGAGTTATTCGAGAAGGGGAAGCCCCCGGACCCAGTTACCGTGGCCAACCGCTTGGAGGAGCTAGGCCAGCTCCAGACCGTTGGCGGGCGGGTCTACCTGAGCGAGCTCTGCGGGCTGGTGACAACCACGGCCTCGGTCGAATATTACGCGGAGATCGTGAAGAAGAAGGCAATCCTGCGGGCCCTTATCGCTGCCGGGAAGGCCGTGGCCGAGCTCGGCTTCAATGAAGAAGAGGAACTGGAGGCGATCCTCGACCGGGCGGAGGAGGCGATCTTCGGGATCTCGCGCTTCGGGACGGAATCGAAATACTACCTCATCAGCGACTTCCTCCACGAGCACATCAGCAGCCTCGAGAGGCTCCACCGCGACCCGGAGAAGCACGTCGTGACCGGTTTAGCCACGGGGTTCAAGGAGTTCGATGCCATGACCGCCGGGCTCCAGCCCTCCGACCTCATCATCATCGCCGGGCGGCCGGCGATGGGGAAGAGCTCACTGGCCCTCTCGATCGCGAGGAATGTGGCTATCCGTGAGGGGAAGGGGGTGGGGATCTTCTCCCTGGAGATGACCAAGGAGCAACTGCTCGAACGGCTCCTCGCGGGTGAGGCCAAGATCAACCTCCATCAGCTCCGCTCGGGTTTCCTCCCGGCGGAGAAGTGGCGGGCGATCGCCGAGGCGGCGGGGAAGCTCGCCAAGAGCCGGATCGTGATCGACGATACCCCGGGGATCTCGATCATGGAGCTCAAGGGCCGGGCCCGACGGATGAAGTCCGAGCACGAGATCGACCTCCTGATCGTCGACTACCTCCAGTTGGTGGAGAGCGGCCTGAAAGGGACTAATAGCACCAGGGAGCAGGAGATCTCCCATATCGCCCGGGGCTTGAAGGCCCTAGCCCGCGAACTCCAGGTCCCGGTCATCGCCTGCTCCCAGCTCTCCAGGGCCGTGGAGCGGCGCGAAGCTCACCGCCCTCGGCTATCTGATTTGAGGGAAAGCGGAGAGATTGAGCAAACTGCTGATGTAGTCACTTTTATTTATAGGGAGAGCTATTACGAAGAGGAGGAGGGAGCGGAGAAGAGCGAGGTCAGCCCGACCGAGGTGATCATCGGGAAGCAGAGGAACGGCCCGACCGGCTCGCTCACCCTCTCCTTCCACCGGAGCTATGCCAGCTTTTACGAGTTCACCCCCCAGAGGCCCCCGTTCTAGCTGGCTGGCAAGGAGGACCCGCAAGGGTGGACCGTGAGGAGCGACCCTCCAAGGGGGCTTGGCCCCGCCTCCTGGGAGTGCTATCATTCATAGGGCGCATTGTTGAGGAGGGATCGAGATGTCCAGATTCTCGGCTTTGACGCTGGTCCTCTCAGCCCTGCTCGTGCTAGTGGGGCTTGGCCTCGTGGGGCCTGGACTGGCCTCTCAGGGTGGCCCGAGTCCGAGCCAGTTGGTCCTCGCCGTGGCGCGGTTCGATGACCGGAGCAACTCCGGCCTGGCCAATGTCGGGGAAGGGGTGGCCGACCTCCTGATCGAGCGGCTGGTGAACGCCGGCTACCGGGTGGTCGAGCGGCAGGAGATCGAGGCCGTCTTGCTCGAGCGGGGTTTAAATCCCCTGCTCACCGGGGACCTTGCCCAAGCGGCCAGGCTCGTCGGGGCCGATGTGCTCCTCATCGGGAGCGTCACAAAAGTGAACATCCAGGAGTCGAGCCTCTCCCTGGGCTTCCTCACCATCACCGGGGCGAAGGTCACCGTCGATCTAGCAATTAGAGCGGTCAGCGCCTACACCACCGAGATCATGGGTGCGAGCTCGGTCGAGGCCCAAGCGGAGGGCCAGACCGGCTTCTCGCTCAACCTGGGGCAGCTCCTCTCGGCCCTCTCCGGCTGGCGGGCCAATGTCTGCACCGGCGGGTTCCTCAGCGATAAGCCGAGCTACGCCCAGGGCGAGCCCGTCAACTTCGGGTATGCCCCCGCCGCGATGGGGAACTACGCTATCTCCATCTACGATGGGACCGGGACCAACTGGATCTGGGGGGCAAACTATGCGAACCTCACCCCGGGGGCTTGTATCACCTTCTCTTGGGACCAGCGGGAGTTCTGGTGGCCAAGGAACCTTGTCCCGCCCGGGACTTATCGGGCCTATCTGTGCAACAGTCTCGGCTGCAGCCCCGGCGATCCCAGCCTGATCGCCTCCCTTAGCTTCTCCATCGTCATTGGGGCCCCACCCTCCTGGCTGAACGAGATCACCGTCGGGACTAAGGAGTTCAGCGGGACGATCGTCGGCCAGGCGGTCAATGCGGCGCTGGACAAGCTGGTAGTAGAGCTCGGGGCCATCCTCCAGCGGATCGAGCCACAAGTCCTGGCCCAGCGGGCTCAGGCTGCTCAACCTCAGCCGGCGGAGCGGCTCAAGGGGAGAGTCATCGACATCTGGGCCGATGGGACGATCTTGCTCGACCTTGGGAGGGCGCATGGCGTCCAGCTCTACGATGTCTTTGAGGTCTTCGATCCCGTCGAGGTCCGCGATCCCAATACCGGCGCATTGATCGAGGTGATCCCCGCCACGACGGCCCCGAAGGGCGAGCTCGTCGTCAGCCGGGTCGAGGAGCGAGTCTCGCTAGCGAACAAGCTCGGCGACTTCCCGGTGAAGATCGGGGATCTGGTGATCCGGAAGGAGACTTAGCCTAGCTCAGCAGATCCGGGGGACAGGGTCTCCGATCGGGTCCTCTAAGAACCTCTTCCCCCCGACTTCTGTAACCAAGATCACCTTCCCAGGGAAATCGAGGGTCGCCTCCCCGATGATCGCGGCATTCCGCCCCAAAGGATGGCTCCTCAAGGCTTCGAGGACCGCCTCGGCCTTCTCCGGGGCCACTCCGATCACCGCCTTCCCCTCATTGGCGACCTCGAGGGGGTTAATGCCCAAGAGTTCGCCCAGCCCGCAGACCTCCTCCCGCATGGGGATTTTGCTCTCGTAGACTGTGATCCCCACTTTGGCCTTCCTCGCCAGCTCGTTCAAGCAGGAGGCTAAGCCCCCTCTAGTGGGGTCCTTCATCGCCGTGATCCCTGTGCCGCCGACCTCGAGGGCCCGTGCGATCAGATGGTTGATCGGGGCCACATCCGACTCTAAAGTCGTCTCGAATCCCAGCCCCTCGCGGTGGGCGAGGAGGGCCATCCCATGATCCCCGATCGTCCCGGTCACCAGGAGCTTATCGCCCAAGCGGAGGCCGGCATCGGTCACGACCCGCTCGGCCAGCCCGATCCCCGCGGTATTGATGATCAGCCCCTCGAGCTCGCCGTGGCCCAGGACCTTGGTATCACCAGTGATTAAGGCTGCTCCGGCCTCTTCTAAGGCCCGATCCATCGACTCGAGCACGCGCTCCAGCTCGGCGATCGGAAACCCCTCGGGGATGACCAGCCCGCAAGAGAGGGCCAATGGCTGGGCTCCCATCACCGCGAGGTCATTGACCGTCCCGGCCACGGCCAGTCGACCGATGTCTCCCCCGGGGAAGAAGATGGGTTGGACCACATGGCTGTCGGTCGTGAAGACCAGGTTCTTCCCGGCGAGGGGGATCACCGCCCCATCGTCCAGCTCCGCGAGGCCGATCCCGCTTTCGACCGAGGTCCTCGTAAACTTCTTCAGGAGCCGGGCGAGCAACTCGCCCATCAATTGCCCCCCGGCACCATGCAAGAGGGTGATCCGCTCGTCTTGCTTGATAGTCACAGTTTCGGCCTCCCGCCGTAGCGATGCCAGATGTGGCACATCCCTTCCTCCCCGACCATGCAGGGGCCATAGGGCGTCCTTGGGGTGCAGACCCCCTTACTGAAGAGGGGGCATTGATCAGGGGTAGCCTTGGCAGTGATCACTTGGGCACAGCGGCAGCCGGGGTGGAGCGACTCGTTGCTCTTGACCTTCAAGGAGAACCTCTCCCGGGCATCCCAGCTCGAGAACTCCTCCCTTAGCTTCAGGCCCGAGCCGGGGATCAGTCCCATCCCGCGCCAGTAGTGATCGGTGACCTCGAAGACCTCATAAAGGACTTCCTGGGCCCGGAGGTTCCCTCTCGACCCCACCGCACGGGTATAGGCGTTCTCGACCTTCGGGGTCCCCTCGCGGAGCTGCCGGAGGAGAAGGGCGATGGAATAGAGGATATCCAGCGGCTCGAACCCGCCGATCACTACCGGCATCCCATATTTTTCGGGGAAGATCCGGTAGGGCTCAAGCCCGATGATCGTCGAGACATGGCCTGGGGCGAGAAAGCCTGAGATGTCGTGCTCCCCTTCGAGGAGGGCCGCCATCGCCGGCGGGATCAATTTATGGGAGACGAGGAGACTGAAGTTATCAGGGACACCATCGAGCATGGCCGCGGCGACCGTCGGGGCGGTCGTCTCGAACCCTATGGCGAAGAAGATCACCTCTTTAGCGGCCTTACGGGCCAGCTCGACCGCGTCGGCGATACTGTAGACGATCCTCACATCGGCCCCTTCGCTCCTGGCCCCTTCAAGGCTCTTCCTCGTCCCCGGGACACGGGCCATATCCCCGAAGGTCGTGACGATATGCCCCTGCTCCGCCAAGGCCACGGCCTCGTCGATATGCTCTACCGGTGTGACGCAGACTGGGCAGCCGGGCCCCTCGAGGATCTCGACCTGCGGGGGCAAGAGGCTCCGGAGGCCGAACTCCGTGATCGTCACCTCATGGGTCCCGCAGATATGGACGAGCTTGACCGGCTCCGCGGGGGCGAGCCGCTCGATCAGTCGGGCCAGCTCTTCAGCTTTAGCTCGATCACGAAACCGGAGGTCCTTCATCATCGAAAGTGGCTCGGATCAACTCCTCAAAGAGCTTGAGCGTCTCCTCGGCCTCGCTCGGGGCGATCCGCTGGATCGCAAAGCCCGTATGGATCAAGAGATAATCCCCCACCTCCACCGGCTCAGCGAGGAGGTCGAGCTTCACCCGCTTCTTCACCCCGCCGTGATCCACAACCGCCTCGAATTCGCCGACCTCGATGACCTTGCTCGGTATCGCTAGGCACATAGCGGAAAGATTCTACCGAAAAAGGGGCCGGCTCGCCAGGGCCTTGATTGATTGAGGTCATCACCGGCGCTGCCGAGGATCATGGGCCTCCCCCATGAGGCGGGCCTAGAATCAAGAAGGCCGACCATTACCTTTTGGATTAGCAGAAAGAGGAGGGAGCGATGAGGGAAGGTCCAACTGTAGAGGAGCTTTTGGCCAAGGCCAAGAAGCCCGGAGAGGACGCGATGAGGCTCCACCCCTTCTACCGCGGGAAGGTCAAGATCGTCCCCAAGTGCGCGATCCGTGACTTCAACGACTTTGCCATCTGGTATACCCCCGGGGTGGCCGAGCCCTGTAAGGACATCCAGAAGAACCCGGAGAAGGTCTTCGAGCACACAAACAAGGCCAATATGGTTGCCGTCGTCACCGACGGCACAAGGGTCCTCGGCCTTGGGGATATCGGCCCGGAGGCCGGCCTACCGGTGATGGAAGGGAAGGCGATCCTCTTCAAATACTTGGGCGGAGTCGATGCCTTCCCCATCTGCCTCGATACGAAGGACCCTGATGAGTTCATCCGGACCGTCCTTTTGCTCCAGCCGACCTTCGGGGGAATCAATCTGGAGGACATCGCCCAGCCGAAGTGCTTCTACATCCTCGATACGCTGAGGAAGGAGGCGCGGATCCCAGTCTGGCACGACGATCAGCAGGGGACGGCCGCGATCACGCTCGCCGGGCTGATCAATGCGGTGAAGCTCGTGGGGAAGAAGCTCAATGAGGTGAAGATCGCCATGGTCGGGGCCGGGGCCTCGAACATCGCCATCGCCAGGGTGATCATCGCCGCGGGGGTCGATCCCAAGAAGATCTTCATGACCGATACCAAGGGGATCCTCCACCCCAACCGCGAGGACAAGGAGGAGCTGAAGAAGAACTTCAGGGAGAAGTGGCATATGGCGACCATCACCAACGGCGAGGGGCGGCGGGGCGGGATCCCCGAGGCGATGAAAGGGGCCGATGTCCTGATCGCCCTCTCCAGGCCCGGCCCGGGCGTGATCCAGAAGGAGTGGGTGAAGCAGATGGCCGAGGACCCGATCGTCTTCGTCTGCGCCAATCCTGTCCCGGAGATGTGGCCCTGGGAGGCTAAGGAGGCCGGGGCGAAGGTCGTGGCGACCGGGCGGAGCGACTTCCCCAACCAGGTCAATAACTCTTTGGGCTTCCCGGGGATCTTTCGCGGGACCCTCGATGTGATGGCCCGAACGATCACGGATGAGATGTGCATCGCCGCGGCGCAAGAGCTGGCGAAGTGCGCCGCGGACAAGGGCCTTGACCCAGACTACATCATCCCCACGATGGACGAATGGGAGGTCTTCCCGAGGGAGGCGACGGCCGTGGGGATGAAGGCGATCGAGCAGGGGGTAGCGAGGCTCAAGCTCTCCCGGAAAGAGCTCTTCGAGAAGTCCTCGAAGATCATCAAGCAGGCCCGGGAGGAGACCCAGTTCTTGATGAGAGAGGGCTTCATCCCCCTGCCATAGCATAGCAGCATTGGCCCTCTTTATCTTGCCTTTACGGCCCGGCTCCTTGCTCCCTGAGAGGCCGGACGGAGAGGAGTGATCGATCGAGATGGACCGCATTGAGAGGGCGAGCTCTTCCTTCAATGCGGGCTTCAACTGCGCCCAAGCGGTCCTCGTGGCCTTCGGGCCGGAATTCGGCCTCGAGCGAGAGCTGGCCTTAAAGGTCGCTTCCCCCTTCGGCGGGGGGATGGGGAGGCTGGGCGGGACCTGTGGGGCCGTGACCGGCGCACTGATGGCCCTCGGCCTCAAGCATGGCCAAACTCGGGCCGGGGACGAGGCGGCCAAGGAGCAGGTTTACTCTCTGGTCAAGCAGCTTGTCGCCGAGTTCAAGGCCCGGAATGGCTCGGTCCTCTGCCGCGAGCTCCTAGGCTGCGACCTGAGCACTCCTGAGGGGCGCAGGCGAGCAAAAGAGGCGGGGCTCCATTCCTCCCGTTGCCCGGGGTTCGTGCGGGATGCTGTGGAGATCCTCGAACATATCTTGTCTTGGAGCAGTAAGCCCGGCTAACTGCAGCACAATGCGAGAGCCAGTCCAGGTCCTGGTCTACCCTGTCCGGCGAGCTGGCGATGACTGGGAGTTCCTCCTCTTGCGTCGGCTCGAGAGCCGCAGGGGCTTCTGGCAGGGCGTGACCGGCGGGGTCGAGCCGGGCGAGGCCCTCGCCCAGGCCGCCCGCCGCGAGCTCCTGGAGGAGACCGGGCTCAGCCCCTCAAAGCTCGAGCAAATCGACTTCTGCTATTCGCTCCCGCTGGATGAGGAGGACCGCCGGCTCTATGGCGCCGGGGTAGAAGTGGTCGATGAGTTCGTCTTCTTGGCCTTTGTCGAGGTCGAGGCCGGTGAGCCGAAGCTCGATCCCAGAGAGCACGACCGCTGGAGATGGTGCCGCTTCGATGAGGCCCTGGAATTACTGAAGTGGCCGGAGAATAAGGAGGCCCTCCGCCGCTGCCATCGAATCCTCCAAGCCCGGCGCGAGTCGGGGACTTGATCAGCCTCAGGCCTCGAAACTATACTTCCCTTAGCCTGACGATCCTGGAACAAGAAGGGGTGATCATGGCTGAAGAGGCGCGCCTCAAGCTGACGGATAAGGAGAGGCTGATCAAGGCCTTCGAGCGCGGAGCGGGCCAGCAGCTCCAGGTCCGACTCGTGACCTTCCGCGGGCGGGAGTATCTCGATCTGCGGAACTTCTACCTCGATGAGAATGATGAGTGGAAGCCGACGAGGAAGGGGATCGCGATCCCCCTCGAACTCTATGATGAGCTGATGGCCGCGCTCAAGGAGGTCGGCGAGCTCCTCAAGGAGGGCTAGATCGAGATGAAAGACTTCTTCGAGGTGGTCATGGGCCGGCGGAGCGTCCGAGAGTTCACGAATGAGCCGGTGAGCGCTCAAGATCTAGAGAAGATCCTCGAGGCCGGGCGGTGGGCCCCCTCAGGGAAGAATACCCAGCCCTGGGTCTTCGTCCTAGTGAAGAGCAGAAAGAAGCGGGAGGCGCTGGCCGGGCTCAGCCGCCAGAGAGAGCTCATCGAATCTGCACCGGTCTGCCTGGCGGTCGTCCTCGACCATGAGCGGGGCTACGACCGGGACAAGGACATGCAGGGGATCGGGGCCTGCGTGGAGAACATGTTCCTCGCGGCCCATGCCCTGGGCTTGGGGGCCTGCTGGGTCGGGGGGATCTCCAGCTCTAAAGAGGAGGCAGCGAAAGTCCTGGAACTCAAGGGGAATGAGGAGTTGGTCATGCTGTTACTCATCGGCCACCCCGCGCCGGGCGAACGGAGCTCGACCCGCCGGCCCTTGAATGAGATAGTCCGCGAGATATGAAGCGGCGGGTCCACCTCCTTATTTCTGGGAGGGTTCAAGGGGTCTTCTACCGGGCTAACACCCGCGATGAGGCCCGCCGGCTCGGCCTTACCGGCTGGGTGCGGAACCTCCCCGATGGGCGGGTCGAGGCCCTAGTGGAGGGAGAGGAGGAGAGAATCAAGAGATTAATTGACTGGTGCCATCATGGCCCGCCGGGAGCGGTCGTCCGAGAGGTTCAAGCCCACTGGGAGGATTATCGGGGTGAGTTCACCGGTTTCGAGATAAGATACTAGCGAAGGAGGAGCTGTGGAAGAGCTGAAGCGGTTCAAGGACTATGTGCGGGAGATGGGGAAGCTCAGCTCCGCGGCGGCCCTGCTCAACTGGGACCAGCAGACCTACATCCCCAAGAAGGGACACGAGGCCCGGGCCGAGGTGATCGGGAAGTTGGCGAGGATGGCCTTCGAGATGCTCGTCTCGCCCCAAATGGCTGAGTTCATCGATAAGCTTGACCGGCCCGAGGTAAAAGATGGTTTGAGCGAGCCGGATCGGGCGATGATCCGGGTCCTGGCCAAGGAGCATCGCCGGCGGAAGGCGATCCCGCCCGAGCTTTACGAGCAGTTCGTCATCACTACTTCCAAGGCCCATTCGGTCTGGGAGGAGGCCAGAGCTAAATCCGACTTCGCTCTCTTCAAGCCTTACCTGGAGAAGATCGTGGACTTCGTCCGCCAGTTCGCCGAGCTCTATGGCTACAAGGAGAACCCCTATGACGCCCTGCTCGAGGACTACGAGCCGGGGCTGACGGCCCGTGAGCTCAAGGCGATCATCGAGCCACTCCGGCGTGAGCTGGTCCCCTTCCTCCAGCGGCTGATCGAGGAGGGCGAACGGCCGAGACGGACCTTCCTGAAGGGGACCTTCTCAGTCAAGAAGCAGGAGGAGCTGACCCTGAGGGCCCTGCGGGCGATGGGCTACGACTTCGAGGCCGGAAGGCAGGATACCACCGCTCATCCGTTCACTATCACTATAGGGCCGGGGGATGTCCGTGTGACCACGCGGTTCGACCCGAAGGATCTGCTGTCAGCCCTCTTCAGCTCGATCCACGAGGGCGGCCATGCACTCTACGACCAGGGGATCCCCTCGGAGCTGCGCTGGACCGGGCTCGATGAGGGGGCCTCGATGGGGCTCCATGAGTCTCAGTCCCGGACCTGGGAGAACCTCGTCGGAAGGAGCCGCCCATTCTGGGAGTTCTTCTACCCTAACCTGCAAGAGCTCTTCCCTAGGTTCAAGCGGGTCCCGCTCGAGGAGTTCTACCGCGCGGTCAACTATGTCGAGCCCTCATTCATCCGGGTCGAAGCCGATGAGGTGACTTACAATCTGCACATCATGCTCCGGTTCGAACTGGAAGAAGGATTACTGAACAGGAGGATCGAGGTCGAGGGGCTCCCCCCGCTCTGGAACGACTCGATGAAAAAATACCTCGGGATCGTCCCGCCAAACGACGCAAAAGGGGTCCTCCAGGATGTCCACTGGTCGGCCGGCTACTTCGGCTACTTCCCTTCCTACATGCTGGGGAACCTCTATGCCGCCCAGCTCTTCAACGCCGCCAAGAGGGAGATCCCGGATCTAGAGAGGAAGATCGCTCAGGGCGAGCTCCTCCCCTTGCGGGAGTGGCAGCGGGAGAAGATCCACAGATTCGGGAAGATCTACGAGCCGAAGGAGCTAATGGAGCGGGTGACCGGCGAAGGGCCGAACCCCCAGCACTTCGTGCGCTACATCAAGGAGAAGTTCGGGGAGGTCTATAAGCTCTAGCCAGCTAGGATTCGACCCGGATCTTGTTTGGTGAGGCTCCCGTTGCTTCAAGCAAACGGCAGGCGTGGGGAATTCCGGTTGTGCCTCCTGTCAGCCGCGCTACTCAAGGGAAGGGGGTCCAGAATCTTCTCTCACTTCATCTTAAGATCGTCTCGATGATTTCTAGCATATCATCACGGTGTTGTGGAGAAGCAAGGGCAAAAGCTCGGACGACCTCGAAGAGGATCTCAGAGGATGGCCTCCATCTCCCAACCTCATTGGTCCGGGCAGTCCTTCCGAGCAGGTCTTTACCTTCGATCAACTCCTGTATTGGAATGAAGAGATAAACCATCGGTTGAGCCCGGACACCTTTCTGTTGGGACTTGAACTCTACCTCGATGCTGATGTTATGCTTCAAATCTCTGTGCAGAACGGGATGCCTTCTGTAGATGAGCTTGAAGCCCTCGAAGACTTGGTTTGTGGCGATCCTTTGGATCTTATATCGATTACTAAAGAAGTTCCTCTGTGAGCGAAGTTCCTTTCCGAGGTCTTCCAGCTCTTGCCTCTTGATCAGCTTATGCTCATAACCTAGCTGTAATAACTGGGCTAGCTCGACGAACCCTTTATACGATATTTGCCATTCCAACAGATCGTCTTTAGCCATAGGGACAGTGCTTGTTGTCAACGGTTCATATCCTCTCTTGGCCCGCACTTTGCCGCTGGGAGTCGTCAACGGCAGGTAGCAGATAAGACCGTCATCCCACGCGACCAGGGGTTTTGGCCTTGGCATAAGGAGCTTCCCCTTGAAGCCAGGCTTCCAGCTCCGTTACGGCTTCGGCAAGCGCATCTAATGCCTTCTGCCGAGCCACCGTTGATCGCGCGCCGACAGCATGCTCGTGGAGGCGGCGATAGAGCTGGGCGAAGCGCTCTTGCACTGCGCGAGTGGGCACGGGGACGCGCACTGTCTTCAGCGCATTCTGGGGGATATTCACCGTGCCCACCCCTCTCTTCAGTCGCTCGATCTGGCCTTTGAAGAACTTCGTGGCCGCATAGAGTGCGAAATAGCCGGGTAGAATCCCCTCTTTGAACCTCATGATATAGATATAATCGTCTGCGATCCCACACTCTTCATCATTCAGGACGACCGCGACGCGGCCTGCACACCCGACCCCCACACGCACAAAGAGCACATCTCCGACTTGGGTGTAGGCCATCTGTTTGTCCATCGGGCTGCCCGGTCGGATAAACCGCTCTTCCCTCCTGAAATCGAGTCCTAAAGGTGTAACCACCGACGCTCCAATCCAGCGGATGCCCGAAGGGGCAAATCTCCGTCTCGGCCCATATTCAGTGCGTCCTGTTCTTATACTCTCTAAGAGTTGGCCAAGCTGGACAAGTGGGATGGAGGGATTAACCTCGCTCAGCACATCCAGCATCGGGAGATGAAACTCGACAGACATGTTCTTCCACAACCTTTGCAACGGCCTCCAGCAGGCTGAATCTCCCTCATGCCCGGCTCGATAGAGCTCTAGCAGCCCATTCAGCCCGGCTTCGTCATCTGCTGTACCTAAGAACACTGGCCAATCAGAGCGTGCCTGGCCACAAAGCTCCTCTTCTTCCTTACGAGCAATCAAGATGCTCGTTTTAGCGGGGAAGAAGCGCCGCGAGAGGCTGATCACCGCGAGGGGCAAAAGGTGAGAGAGGATGTAATCCCGCACCGGCTGCATAGGAAGTGCAGCGAAGATCCCCTCGGGCAGGATAATGGCTATCAGCCCTCCCGGCTTGGCAAGCCTCACAAACTGCTCCAAGAAGAGGACTTCTGGCGCTTGGCTGGCGCACCCCTTGCCTAAGGCAAATCTATCAAGAATAGAACGATCCTTGACCCGCCCATACTTCGCGCTGAATGGAGGATTGCCTACCACAAAATCCGCGAAGGATTCCAGCGGGATCGCCAGACCATTGGCTTGGCGGAGTTCTACCGCTGGAGGGACCTCATCCGCGAGGCCCCGCAAGACATCACCGTCGATGTCGATGCCCAGAATATGCTGGAAGCCTGCCGCCACTAGCTCTTTCAAGAACACGCCATCGCCACAGGCGGGATCGACCGCTATGGCCTTAGGAATCCCGAGCAGCTCGGCCCAAGAGACCATGAAGCGAGCAATAGCTAGGGGTGTGAAGAACTGCCCTAAGACCTTCTCCTTCGAGGCAAAGTGCCGCAGCTTTTGCGAAGGAGGACCGGGTTCGGTGAATAGCCTCAACTGCTGATCGGGCATCCCGCCATCTCTCATCGGCTTACCCTGATCGTAGTTTAGCGCGCCGCTACCGAACGGTCAACTTCTACCCTTACGGGCTTTGGTCTTTATGATGGGATACTGAACGAGGGCCTAAGCCCCGAACTTGGCCAATTTCAAGGCATGGGCCAGCAATTCTGGCATCAACTCGACGGCCCGGAAGCGGCCAAGACCTCCCCTGTAGCAGTCGCTCTCGGTGAACCTCTTCCCTTCACGCGACCTGACATAGCGTGAGTGGAGTAATACGGGCACGGGATGCCAGCTGTGGCTCTTCAGTGGGACCGGCGTAGAATGATCAGCAGTGATCGCCAGAACATCGGGCTTCAGCTCTAAGATCTGCGGCAGATGGGCATCGAACTCCTCGATCAGCTCGACCTTCCTCGCGAAATTCCCATCCTCGCCGGCGCTGTCGGTCCGCTTCACATGGATGAAGAAGAAATCGAACCTCTCCCAGTGCTCGCGGAGGAGCCGGGCCTTCTCCTCTAGCCGCTCATCCCCCAGCTCCAGGGGGAGGACCTCCATCCCGATGAGCCTCGCCAGGCCGCGATACATCGGGTAGCCGGCGAGGACCGCTGGGGTTAACTTGTAAAGCTCTTGCATCTTCGGGATCGAGGGGAGCTTCCCGAAGCCGCGGAGCAGAATGGCATTGGCCTTCACCTCGTCCTTCAGGATCGCCGTCGCCTGGGTGAGGAACCGCTCAGCGATCCGGGCCGTCTTCCGCGAGGCCCGATCCTGAGCTGTGGCCGTGACCGGGAGGGGCTTGAGGCCAGTCCTCTGCGGGTCAGTATCGGCTACTGAGCCCCCGAGCCCCGGCCCGCGGAGGACCAGTGCAAAGCGGTGGTCCATCACCGGCTCGATCTGGACCGCCACATCCTCGATCCTCTTGATCTGCCGCTGGAGCCTGGTGCAGATCCTCTTATTCTCATCGGTTGGGATCCGCCCGGCCCGGCGGTCGGTCAGAAAGCCTTTCTCATCGACGGTGGCGAAGTTCCCCCGGACGGCCACATCCTCCGGCTCGAGGTCCAGCCCGATCCCCAGGGCTTCGAGGACACCGCGCCCGACCTCATACTGCAGCGGATCGTAGCCGAAGAGCCCCAGATGGCCCGGCCCGCTCCCCGGAGTGATCCCCCGCCCGATCGGGTCCATCAGGCCTAAAGCGGACTCTTTGGCCAGTTCGTCCAGATTCGGGGTCCTGGCCGCCTCGAGCGGGGTCCGGCCCTCGACCGGGAGGTCCCCCAGCCCGTCGAGGACGACGAGCACGATCTTGGAATCCGTCTTCTGCACCAAGGATTTAATGAGCTCCTGCATCTTTGTCTCCTCCATTTTCACAATCTTACCCACCTGGTCACCTCCCTGCCAAGGAGGGCTCGGCGAAGCCGTGCGGAAGCCTGGGCAGACTTGGAGGCACATGGGCTCTGGGAGTAAGCTTCCCCCAGAAAGGAGGCCCTCATGCATATTAGTGGGGTGAGGCTCTTCAAGCTGGTCCTGCTGCTCATTTTGCTGTCGCTGCTCACCGGCTGCGCCGCCGGGAGCCCGAAGTGGACGCTAGAGGCACCGGCCGGGTTCTGGCAGGGGCTCTGGCACGGGATGATCTCGGTGGTCACCTTCATCATCAACCTCTTCAATCACGACATCAAAGTCTACGAGGTCAATAACAACGGCGGCTGGTATAACTTCGGGTTCCTCTTGGGAGTTATAGCTATTTGGGGCAGTGGCCCCGGAGCCGGCTTGCGGCTCGGGCGGCGGAGGCAGGCGAGGGAGTGGAAGGAAGAGGTAGCGGCGAAGGTCGAGCGGAAGGTGCTGCAGCGGCTGAAGGAGTGGGCCGAAGCTGAAGGCGAGACGGAGTGGGAGGAGCTGGGGAAGAAGATCGAGGAGAAGTTGAAGCGGAAGATCCGAGAGTGGGCCGAGGAGGAGTAGCATGAAAGCCTTAGTAGGCTATGATACGAAGTTCGGGAACACAGGGAAGGTAGCCCAGGCGATCGCCGCAGCCTTGGGGCCAGAGGTCCGCGCAGCCAAGGTTGACACTGTCAAGCCGGAGGACCTTACGGGCCTGGACCTCCTGATCATCGGTAGCCCGACGCGAGCCTGGAGCGCCAGCAAGACGACGAAGAGAATCGAGCGCGCCCTCCGGCGGCAGGGCTGCACCATCGTCGCCCCGGCCATCCGGCTCTTCGTAGTGAAGGGGGCGGAGGGGCCGCTCCTCGAGGGCGAGCTGGAGCGGGCCACCGCCTGGGCCAGAGAGATCGGGCAGGGGCTCGAACACTAGTGGCCATTAGGCCAAGCGGACCGCGCGTGAGGGCCCTGATCCCTGGGCCACGAGCCGGTCAGTGGCCTTGACATGTGCAGATCGCCCGTGCTATACTGAAGCCCACTGAGGCGGCTCAGAATGGTCGCCTCAAGGGAGGGGGGAATGAGCGAAAGGATGAGTGCCGGTAAATGGGCAGCCCTCCTTGGCCTGATCTTATCCTGTTCGGCCCTACTAGTCTCCTCAGGAGGAGCGGCACAGCCCTCGCCGTGGCAGATCTACTTTGCTGATGCCAAGATGATCCCCGGCTCGATCTATAGGTATGCTTACTCCACTACGCCCTCAGGGCCGATCTCCAGCCTCGCGATCATCTACACTAGGCCCGGAGGCCAGCTCTACAGCTTCGCCTTCCATCCGGCAGTCGAGAAGCTCTACTATGTCAGCGCTAACGAGACTAAGATCTATCTCGCAGCGCGCCGGCCTACAGACGGCCAGTGGCTAGGCGAAGAGGTGGTCTACACCCACAACACTTATGTGCGAGACCTCGCCTTCTTCCTCGGCCCACCGCTCCATCCTGAGGGGGTCCTCCGCCTCTACTTCAGCGAGGCCTGCGGGGCCTGTGGGAACGGGCGGATCTACCGGATAGAAGGTGACGGTAGCATCACCCTGTTCTACGAGGTCCGCCTGGCCGATGTCGACGGCTCCTGGGCGGGGGACTTTGCCTTCGGCCCCGATGGGACTCTATATCTCAGCTCGGGGAATCGCGTGCCCGCCAGCATCTACCGAGTGAGCAGGGGAGGCGTGGAGCGGCTCTTCACGGACACGACCGCCCCGATCAAGGGCTTCGCCCTAGCCTCTCTGACGGAGCTATATTACGCTGACTGGCAGGATAAGATCTATCATCTCGATCTAGCCACGGGCAGGCGCACCCAGGTCTTCTCGAGCTCCCGGCCTGGTTGGCTCTCTGATGTGGCCCTTCCTCCCCCGGGTTGGGTGCCTTGATCGCCGACTCCCGCTGCAGTCCCGCTCTGATGGGGCTCTACTGAGCCGGAGAGGCTAAATCGGCAACTCATAATGTGCCCGAGGATATTAGTCTGGAAAGGAGGGGAGATGATTCCCATGCCTGAGCGCCGGTTGATCCTTCTGCCGCTGTTAATGATCGTCCTCCTCGGCCTGCCCTTGGTGGCACTCCAAGCTCAAGAGGCAGCGCCGTTGGAGCTAGTGGAGGGACTGGGCGGGGGCGGACCGCTTCCGGGGCTACTCCTGCTCGACCTTGAGGGGCTCAACGAGAAGCTCGAAGCCAATGGCTATGCCCCATTGGCGGAGATGGTCTTCATCATGGGCGGCGGAGGCTTCGGCGGTGAAGTGGAAGGCCTCCGATTCGGCGGGCTCGGCTGGGGCGGAGAGGTCAGCTCGCAGGCCGGCCAGAAGGTCGCCAAGCTCTCGATCGGCTTCGGGGGATTCATGCTCGAGCGGGGGCTCTCCTCGGGAGAGAGGTATAGCCTCGCGCTCGGGGCGGTCATCGGCGGTGGGGACGCGGCCCTCGACTTGCTCGATCACCGCTCGAGCTCGTTCGACGACGCCGTCAGCAATCCCGCGAATACCTCGCTCACCAGGGGCTTCTTCGGGGTCCAGGCCTACGCGGGGCTGGAGTTCGCCCTCCTCGACTGGATCATGCTCAAGGTGAGCCTGGGGTATCTCTGGACCTTCGGCGAGCCGTGGCAGCAGGCCGGCCTCGCGCTCACCGGCCCGCCGGAGAGCCTCAGTGCCCCCTCGGTCCAGGTGATGATCGCCTTCGGCGGGCGGGCCGAACTGGGGGAATGAGGAAAGCCCGGCGGAGTAGGGAGGGCCGCGGAGCTCGGCTTTGCCCTGCCTCTCATCAGGAGGGGAGCTTCATCTTCATCCAGCCGCTGGTGTTGTGGAAGTCGGCCACCGCGCTCCCGGGGGGGACGAGCCCGTCCAGCGCGGCGGCGGTCTCCTGATCCAGCTCCTTCCCCAGTGCTCCGAGGGCCGTCTCCAGGTGCTCCTCGGTCCGCGGGCCGATGATCGGGGAGGTCACCCCCGGCTGCCCCTTGAGCCAGAGGAGGGCCAACTGGGCCGGCTCATAGCCGTGGGCTCTTGCCAGCTCGACGAACCTCTTGGCGGTCGCGACCGCCCGGGCGGTCACTCTCTCGGCGTAGATCCTCGCCCCAGGCCGGGCGGCCCGCGAGTCCGGGGGGAACCGATCGGCCCGGTCATACCGCCCGGCGAGCAAGCCCATCGCCAGCGGGGACCAAGGGAGGATCGCCAGGTTGTAGCGCCTTGCGAGGGGGATCAGTTCGTTCTCGACCCGCCGGTCCAGCAGGTTATACGGCGGCTGCTCTGAGACATACCTGGCCCAGCCGTAGCGCTCGCTGATCGCCAGCCCCTCCATGATCAGCCAGGCGGGGAAGGTCGAGCTCCCGATGTAGCGGACCTTACCCTGACGGACCAGGTCATCGAGCGCACGGAGGGTCTCATCTTGGGGGATGTCAAAGGCCGGCCGGTGGAGCTGATAGAGGTCGATCCAGTCAGTCTGCAGCCGACGGAGGGAGTCCTCGACCGCCATCATGATGTGGCGACGGGAGTTCCCCTGGTCGTTGGGATCTTCCGATTGGGGGAAGTGGACCTTGGTGGCCAGGATTACCCGCTGGCGCCGGCCTCCGGCCAGGGCCTTCCCCACGAGCCGCTCACTCTCCCCTCCGGTATAGATGTTGGCAGTATCGATGAAGTTGATCCCGGCATCCAGGGCCTTGTGGATGATCCGGACCGCCTCCTCCTCAGGGGTGGCGCCCCCGAAGTTCATCGTCCCGAGGCAGAGGGCGGAGACCATCACCCCGGTCCGGCCCAAAGGGCGGTATTCCATCTCCAGCTCCTGGCCGCTCATCTTGGCCTTTTAGGGTAACATGTCGGCGCCCGGAGGGGCAAGAGGCGCGCCTCATTGGTCGATAAGCCGGAATCTGGACCAGTCATACCCCTGTCCCGCGAGCGCCGCCTTGATCTCCTCGAGGGCCTCCTTCGGCAAGGTAGGGGTGCGGCTTAAGACCCAGCCGTATCTCCTCTTGGGATCGCCCACCACCGCGTAGGAATAGTCCGGCCCGAGGGCCAAGATCCAGTAGTTCCCGGGGAAGAGCCACCGCCCGAAGAGCTTGAAGAAGCTCACCTTGAGCTTCGCCGGCTCATCGGGATTCGGCAGCCAGGCCCGCCCCCGGGCCACCTTCCGCCGGCCTTGACTATCGAAGCATTCGTTCACCACCTCGATCGCCCCGTCGGGGAGCAAGGTATAGGTAGCGGTGGTCCCTGAGGCGCAGCCCCGCTCGAACCAGGTGGGGATATGGGCGATCGCATACCACCTGCCCGCGTATCTCTCCAGGTCCACCTGAGGAACCACCTTCGGTCCGGGGGCAGGGCCCTGGAGCGTCAGTGCCAACGCCAATGCCAGCGCGCCCGCCCCAAGCAGCAGGATCCACCAGGCTGTGTCGGTCAGCATCTCATCACCTCCGGCCAAACAAACCTAGCCCTCTCGGACGATAAGGTCAAGAATGCTTGAGGAGCCGACCAGCCCCGCCTGGGTGATTGAATGAGCGAATGAGCAACTCGGCTCGGCCGCTCCCATCCCGGGCCCGGTAGGCGTTGCTGTGGACCCTGCCGATGTGTGCGATAGTGAGTGAGCGTGACTGCCGCCTCTGTCTCCGGCCCGGCGGGCCCCTATTGATAGACCTCCTCAAGCTCGCCGGGGGTGACGAACTTGATCTTGGCCCCGGCATTTACCCGCTCTTGGATCGCCTCCATGAGTTGGGTGAGCCCGGCACCCTCGCCCCTCATGGGGAGCCCCGCCTCCTTCATGTGGAAATCAGTCCAGACCCCGTTGGAGTGGACCGTGAAGGCAAAGTAGTAAACGCGGCCGGGATCGGGGTCCTGGGCCCGGGCGGCCAGGGTCCGATCGAGCCGGGCGATCGCCTCCTCAGGGGTCTCGCACCGCGGGGTGTTCCCCCGACAATCGGCCCTCACACTCCCGTTAAAGTCAATCTTGAGCATCTTCACCCCGTCGCCGTAGTCCGCCTCGTAGAGGTAATACGAGGCGCGGGAGTTGTCGATGCCGGGGGGCTCATCCTCTAAGTGGCCGTCGTGGTCCTCGAAGCTGATGCGGTAGCCCAGCTCATAAGCCACATGGTCATAGACCCACTCGGCCCGCGCGCGCCCGATCACGGGCCCCTCGATCTTGGCCCCCGGGGTGAGCGTCAGGCCGGCGTTCACCTTCTGGCCGTCGTGATAGACCTGCTCAGCAAAGCGGTGGAGATCCGTGAGCTTCCGCCGGATGCCCTCTTCTGTGCGAGGGCTCTCATACCAGCAGGAGCCCTGGCCTGAATAGTAGATCCCGTGGCCTTGAATGCCGAACTCATACCCCAGCTCGAGCCAATCATATTTCCGGAAGAGCTTCCCGCCGTAGACCGGATCGGCCTCGGTCTGCCAGAACTCGCCCGCGGGCTCGATGAACAGCCTCGGCTTCCCGCCGAAGGAGTCCGTATATCGCTGGAGGATCTCGTGCAAAAGTTCGGTGCCTGCAACATCTAGGGCGAAGGAGTTCCTTTGGGGCAGTCTCCCGGGCGGGGGGAGCGGCGCGGTCTGATAGAAGAGCTCGTCCGTGCAGGGGGAGCCCTCCGGCGCGGCGCGGTCCCCCTCCACATGGGTCATGATCGTGACATAGACGGGCTCTTCGGCATTCAAAGATGCGGTCGTCGCGGCCTCCCAACCCATATCGTAGGCCCTGCCGTCGCCCGTCTCCTGACTCGATGTGACTGAAGGAATTGGCCCCGCCCCTGAGAGCAACGACCGCCCCGACAGCGGAGGCTCGATCTGATCGAGCTCGAATCCGAACCGCTCCAGGATCGTGGGGGCGATGTCCCGCTGCTCGGCGGATCTACTCTGAGTCTGGGTCACTGAGGGATCATCGGTCACCAGCCAGATCTCGGGGGCATTGAGATGGCTCTTCCTGCCCTCGTCGAACCCATGATCAGTGGTCACATAGATTAGGGTCTTCTCGGAGATCCCCAGCTCCCTGAGCTTGGCCATGATCTCCCCTAGCCAATGGTCGCAGAGCCTTATCGCCGCTGAATACTCCCTTGAGTTCTCGCCGTAGGCATGGCCGGCATGATCGGGATCGCTGAAGTGGAAGAAGGCGAAGAACGGCCGATCCCGCAGGGATTCGAGGGCCCATAACATCACCGGGCCGTTTTGCTCAGCGGTGGCATTGCGGATGAGGGCGAAGTCCAGCTCGGGGAGGGCGTTCGGCAAGATCTCGATGAGGTTGGTGCGCTTCCCGGTGATCGCGATCGTGGCGATCTGTGGGCCGAAAGCCCCTTTCAGCCGCTCGAAGAGCGTGAGCCCCTCAGGGATCGCCTGATACCGCAGGTTGCTGTAGACACCCGTAACTTCAGGTCCGTAGCCGGAGAGCATCTCGGCATGGCCGGCCTTAGTGTCAGTAGCGTGATCGGCGATCGCCATTGGGAGCGCCGTCCCCTGCTGAGCCAAGGCGGCCAGGTTGGGGAGGAGGCCCTGACCGGAGAGCTCCATCAGGTGGGCCCGCTGGACCCCGTCCCAGGAGATGAGGATCAGGTTCTGGGCCGGCGGCGGGCCGGAGACGAGCCCGGCCCCGGCCTCTTGCCGGAGCTGGGCTTGAACTTGAGCGGCCTCCCAGCTCTCGAATGCCCGGGCCATCTCGCTGGTCGTCCCCCAGCGGAGCCGGCCGCTGGCCGCCAGAGGGTCGATGACCTTAGTGAGCCACTCTTCCCAGACCGCAAGCTCCTGTTCATCGTCCTCCGGGCCGGCGAAGTCGCCGGGATGGACGGTGGCGATGAAAGTATTAACCTTCCCTTCGGCCAGGGCGTTCAAGGAGCTGCGCAAGGCGACGGTGACATAGTCGAGAGCCGCGTAGTTGTAGGGGTGGGGGACGGCCTCCGCGCCGGGGCAATGGGCGGGCCAGACCCCTGAAGGGATGTAGATGATCGGCCCCGCAGGGTCATGGCTCGTCCGCGCTTCGATGGACTCGGCCCCCGCGGGCCGCCAAGGGGTCAGGATCAAGAACCGCGGGTCGATCCCCTGGGTCCGGGGGTCCTTGTAGTTGATATTGACCTTCAGTCCGGCCTGGGCCGCGGCCTCGAAGAGATGCCGATAGAGGTTCCCGCCGCTCCAGGTCTCTACCGGCCTCCCGCTCAGCCGCTCGATCAGCCCGATCTCTCGGCGGAGGGCCGCGACCCAATCGCCCACCGGGCGGCCATTAGCGCCGGGTAGATGGGCATCCTCGTGGAAGTGGAGGGCGAGCTCATGGCCCTGCTCGGCCAGCTCCCGGAAGAGTTGATCCCCGAGCTGGAGGGCCTCCGTGGTGAAGGGGCTCTGGGCCTGGATCGTGAGCCGCCCGCCGTGGCGCTCGACCAATTCAGCCAGCTTCAAGAGCCGCTCGCGGTCCAGTCGATACCGCTGCTCGTCAAGATACTCCCGATGAGGCTCGATGTGGACCCCGATGGCAAAATAAAGCGGCGTGATAGGCGAGCCCAGTTCGAGGGGGATCCCCTCCATGAAGTCGGCCTGAGTGGAGCCTCGGAGCTCGACGGTGGTCCGGCACTCCTCCGGAGTCCCCCGGTAATATTCGCTCTGATCGACCGGACTGATCACATCCCCGCTCAAGGCTATAGCGGCCAGCACAACGACCAGAGCTAGGGTTAAGAAGATCTTCCGGGCCGTTCCCATCTCCATCTTGATCTACTCCTCCTTTCCTTATTCCTTTCGCTTCTCGCTCACACCGCCGAACCGGACTGGCCCACCCCATCAGGTTCAGGTCAGGGCGAGGCTGGCCCTCCTTGAGCCAGAAGCCACAGGAGCGTCCTCACCCCGCCCTCACTCGGGAGGTCCCCGGGGCAGCCGCGGGCACTGAGGAGGAAGGCCAAAGCGCGGTAGAGCCCCTCCCGGGCCTCGCCTTCCCTCCCCGTCCGGAGGCTCAGCCGGACCTCTGCGACGGCTGAGTCGCTGAAGAAGAGGATATTCGCGACGATCAGCTTGTAGCTCGGCTCTAGGTCGGCCACTGCCCGGCCGAGCTGCTGGGCATAGCTGATCAGTCCCACCCCATCTCCGGGGTCCCCGAACCGCGGATCATACCCCGGCCCGCCCCGTCCGACGAGGACATTGAGGACCTGATGGGCCTGGACCTTGAGGTCCCCCAAGTCGGCGGCCAGCCGGCCTAACACCGCGTGCTGAATGGCGATATCCAATTGGCCTGCCAGCCGATCCACCAGCCTCACCAGCTCTGCCGGGGGTTGGCCCTGGCCCCCGAACGAGAGCAACGAACCGAGGAGCAAGAGGGAGAATGCCAGAGCCCCGGCCTTGACCTTCAGAATTGGGTCTGCCTTCACGATCCTCACCTCCAGTTGGGAGGCTAAGCGGTCTCCGGTCAAAAGGGAATCAAGAGCCGGTCAAATCCGATTCAATTTGTAGCCGAACCCCCGGACGGTGAGGATCAGCTCGGGATTCCGCGGGTCCTGTTCCAGCTTCCTCCGGAGCAGGTAGATATATTGCTTCACATCCTTGGCCGTAGCGAAGCCTTGGCCCTTCCAGACCGCCTCGAGGATCTCGCGGTCGGAGAAGACCCGCCCCGGCGCGGAAGCTAGGAGCCTGAGCAACTCATACTCCCTCGGGGAGAGCTCGACCTCCCGGCCGCGGAGGAGGACCCGCTTGGCTGCGTCATCGAGCACCAGGGCCGGAGGGGAGGCGGAAGCTCGAGCAGAGGCTTTGACCTCGACTTCCGCCGGACTCGCTGCCCGGCGGACCAGCGGTCTGGTGAAGTAGAGGATCAAGGCCGCCCCCAGGAGGATGAGGGCCAGGCTCAGGCCGGCGATGAACAGGGCCTCGCTGCCGAGCTCCCTCTCCAACGGCTCGAGCGAGGTCCCCAGACGGACATGGCCTTCGGTAGCGATCGAGCCGAGCCGGGGGAGCGGGCGGACGATCTCCAGGTAGTGCAGCCTTCCGGAGGAGGAACGGCGCTCTAGGGAGGCGGTCGTGGGGGATGGCTCGCTCGGGATCGGGGCCAATTCCAGCCCCTCGGCCAATGGGCCGCGCTCATCGAGGATCAGTCGGCCTTCCGCGTAGACCTGGATGTAGAGGGTGTTCCCCAGGGCGACCGTCTGGGCGAGGAGCCGGAGCTCCTCGATCTTCCCTTCGGAGAGGTAGAGCGCGGCCCGGTCGGCGAAGGCCAGGGCGAAGAGCTCCGCCCGCTCGATGTATCTCGCGCTCCGCTCCCCGGCCTGCCGCTCGATGTAGACCGCAGCGATCGCTGCGACCACTAGAATGAGCAGGACGATCGAGCCCAAGCCCGACCTCAGCCTCCGCCGGCCTCGGCAGAATCCCATCTTCCCCGATCTTAATTGCCCGCTATCCCACGAGCAACTCTTGCTGGCCTTGGCCCGCCCCACCCCGGTTGACCGCCTCGGGCGGCCTTGGACTATAATCGGATCAGGTCAGGTCGGGCAGGGTCCTTAGGAGGAGATAATGAAGAAAATCCTTTCAGGAGTGGTCCTGGTGCTGCTCGTTATCCCTAGCCTCGCGGTGAAAAGCGAAGAAGTCCAGATCCCTGAGGAGAGGGGCTATGTCTCGGACTACGCCGAGATCGTTGATCCCAAGACCGAGCTGGCCGTTGGGCTCCTGGCCGGGGCGCTGGAGGATAAATACGGGAGCAAGCTGGTGATCCTGACAGTCGAGACCACCTCCCCTCTCGGCCTGGCCGATTATAGCAGCACGGTCTTCCGCGAGTGGGGCCTCTCCCCCGATGACCTCCTATTCCTCATCGCGGTCCAGGACGGGAAGGTCCGGCTCGAGCCCGGGGCACGGCTCTCCCATTCTCTCACGGACGCGAAGCTCCAGGAGATCATGGAGCAGGAGATCATGCCGCAGTTCCGGGCGGGGAACTTCTCCCAAGGGGTCCTCCGCGGGGCGGTCGCCCTCGCCTCGGCAATCAAGGAGATCAAGAAGAGACAGGCTCAGGAGCGAATGATCCTCTGGCTCGCCCTCGGCCTGGTGGTCCTGGCGGCCGGGGCTATGATCCTTCTGCTGCGGGGCTGATCAATCCTCGGAGGGGCAGCTTTGAGGGAGAGGGGTGGCAATGGCTCTCTCGCCCATCGCCACCCTGATCAACCTCAAGAGATCCGCCTCCTGGAGATCCTCCCCTCGGGAGTCTTGGCTGAGGAGGAGCCCGAGCCGGGCGAGCGGGTCATGGAAGAGGAGCTCCACCACTCTTTCCTCGAGGAGCCGCAACCGGCGAATAAATAGCTCCATGACCTGGAGGGCGAGGGAAGGGCTCCCCTGGAGGAGGCGGAGGAAGCCCTCCTTCTCGATAGCCCAGATCGAGGTCCGCTCGAGGGCCTCAGCCATCAGCTCTCGCCGCTCTGCCCCGACTAAGGCCATCTCCCCGAAGAGCTCGCCCTCCCCGAGGACGGAGAGAGTCAGTGGCTCCCCCTCTCGCCCGGGACGGGGATAGGAGAGCTTCACCCGCCCTTTGATGATCAGATAGACGGTGTCACTCGGATCGCCGGGGAGGAAGACATACTCCCCTTTAGAATAGACGAGCCGCTTGCTATGGGCTCCCCCAAGATGAGGCACAATCAGCCGATCGAGAGTCGCTCCCTTGAGTCCACCTTCCACCGCCACCTCCTTCGCTGGCCGGGATTTTAGCCCCCTTAAGGCTATGCACATGCTCTTCGAGTAAGCGCCATCCCGCCTTTGATGACCGTCGCTCATCCCCTTCATATCATATTCGCCCCGGGATATCTGTAATTTGGATGACAGAATCGCCGGCCGACCGGGGCGAGCAGCGCGCCTGGGCCTAATCTGCAGGCTCCTCCTCTCTCCTCGCCATTTTCTACTTGCAGAGCGTGCGAAGCCCTCAGCATGATCGACCATGCTATAATCGGCGGCGGCCATAGTAGCCGGACGGAGGGAGGCGAGGCAAATGACAAGAGCTATGCTGGCCTTGGGTGCGGCTCTAGTCCTGGTCTTGCTCTGCGGGCTCACCGTGTCTGTATGGGCTGCTCAAGCGGGGGGAGAGACGGAAGGGGCGAAGGAGCTCCTCGATCAGATCCTGGCCTTCCTCTACTCCATCGCTCACGGGCTCGGCCAGTTGGTGGTCAAGGGAATCGAGTTGATCTTCCCCGAGGCCGAGCCGGCCCTTTCGCCGCTGGTCGACCCGA
>JBBIJD010000017.1:3800-27161 GCA_037446135.1 Candidatus Fraserbacteria bacterium | reverse complement strand
GCCAAGCTTTAAGTTGTTTATAGCACAAGGGAGGGGGTAATTTTCAAGAGGAGAAGCTAGTCGAAATTCTTGGAAGTGGCCGATCAGGCGGGCTTGGTGAGAGGACATCCGTCCTGGCCGGTCTCCCCTTCTCGCTGTAACAATTGAGCCCGTTGAAGGCGTTAAGATGCGTAGCAATCCTCGGGGCGGGGCGGAGCGGGCTGGCCGCGGCTCGCCTCTTGCATGAGAACGGCCTGAGGCCGTTCCTCAGCGACCATCGGCCGATCCCTCCACAGGCCAAGGAGGAGCTAGAAGCACTAGGGATCGCCTATGAAGAGGGCGGCCATACTGAAAAGATCCTAAAGAGTGATCTCATCATCCTCTCCCCCGGGGTCCCGCTCCAGATCCCTATCTTGGAGGAGGCCCGGCGGAGAGGGATCCCCATCATCGGCGAACTCGAGCTGGCCTACCGCTTCTGCAAGAGCAGGAGGATCATCGCCGTCACCGGGACCAAGGGGAAGTCGACCACCGCGAAGCTCGTCGGCGTGCTCCTCCAAACGCATGGACATAAGGTAGCTGTGGCCGGAAACATTGGCACCCCCTTGAGTAACGAGCTTGAGCGGATCGACGCGGAGACGATCGTCATCCTGGAGGTGAGCAGCTTCCAGTTGGAGTCGATCGTGGACTTCCATCCTTGGATCAGCCTCTTCCTCAACTTCGCCCCGGACCATCTCGAGCGGCATGGGGGCTTGGAGAATTACTTCAGGATCAAGTGCCGGATCTTCGAGAACCAGACCGAAGAGGACTTCGCGATCGTCCACCGCTCGCTCCTCCTCCGGCTCCCCAGGCTCAGGCCGCGCCTGCTCACCTTCAGGTTGGAGGATGCCCCTCAGATTGGAGGCCTCTTCCCCCACCTTCGAGAGGACCTGGCCGCGGCCTTGTGCGCCTCAAGGCTCATTGAGCCGGGGATAGATCTCTCCAGAGTCGATTTGGAGGAAGCCCTTTCTATGCCCCACCGGCTGGAGTTCGTGGCCGAGATCGATGGGGTCAAGTTCTACGATGATTCTAAAGCCACGAATGTCATGGCAGCCCTCGCGGCCATCGCCGCCTTCCCTGATTCTAGCATGACCTTGATCCTCGGGGGGCGGGCCAAGGGGGAGAGCTTCGCCCCCCTGGCGAGAGCGGTAAAGGAGCGAGGGATCAAGGCCCTCCTCATCGGCGAGGCTGCATTTGAACTAGCCCGGGAGCTCGAGCGGGTCGGCCACCAGAGCTTCCATTTCGCTCATGACCTCCATGAGGCTGTCCGGCTGGCTCTCGAGCTAGGCCATGAGATCTGCCTCCTTGCCCCGGCCTGCGCCAGCTTTGATATGTTCACTGACTACGCCGCTCGAGGGGAGGCCTTTCAAAGAGCGGTCAAGGAGCTTGGTATCATTAGATCCTCGGCCATCTAATCTAGTCCAGTTCCCGGGAATGGGGATGAATAACCGCCAGCCGGAAGGCCACTAATACCCCCCAAGCCGCCAGAAGTAGCCCCACCAGGCCCCAGAAGGGGAGTGAAAACCCCAATTGAGCGAAACCGAGCGCGACAGCCGTTCCGATCAACCCCAAGCCGCAAGCCCTGAGCAGTAAGGCCTGCCAGATCCTGGCCCGGTCGGGGACCTCATCAGCCTTGGCCAGCCAGAGGGCTAAGCCCGCGGCATCCCAGGCTAAAAGGGAGAGCACTACTGCCCCCAGGCCGGCCGGGAAGGCCCCGGAGAGCGCTGCCCAAACGGCCAGCCCGACCACGCCGTAGAAGCCGACGGTGAGCAATCGAGGGAGACGGAGCACTATCCCCGCGATCCAGGCCAGGGGGCAGACCAGCGCCGGTATCGTCCAGAAGAGCTCGTGGGCTTGGGTGACCGAAGTTAGAGCTAGAGAGCCCCATGCCAGGCCGAATCCTGCCAGATAGACCGAAATGGCCAGACTCATCTCATCGCCCCCAAGCCCGCCCGCAGTGCCGGCGCCAACGGGCGATTTACACCCCACACTGCCACCTTTACTCCAGCAGAGATGAGGGCTTGCAACATAAGCTCCCGTTCTAAGGCCACCAAGCGGCCAGCCAATCCCAGAGTTGTCGAGGTCTGTTCGGCCTTTTCGGGCGGAGACCCGTTCAGATCCGGCACTAGAGCCAGCACCAGCACATCATAGCCCCGGGCCCGCAGCATCCCCAGAGCCTGCTCATCCCCTGGGATGAGCGGGGAGACAATGATCACAGAAGAGCCGCTGGGGAGGAGCCGAGTAGGGATCTCTCCTAGCTCGGCGAAGGCCTCGGAGGAGCCCAACCCTGCCCGTGCCAGCCCTTGGAGGAGCCTCTCCCGGTGGGCCCGCCCGCAGCTCGGGAAGACCCATTCCAGCCGCTCACCATACAAGAGGAGCCCGGTCCGGTGTCCTTCCCGAATGGCCCCATCACAGAGCGCTGCGGCGGCATGGACGGCATGCTCGAACAGCTCCCGGCCGCCTTGGACTTGGTAGGCCCTCTCACGACCGTCTAATACTACAGTCACCTCAGCGGCCCTCTCACTTTCGTAAAGGTTGACTACCAGCTGATCTCGGCGGGCTAGGGCCTTCCAATTGAGCCGCCTGAGCTCGTCCCCCGGGATGTAAGGCCGGGTGGCGAAGAACTGGACCCCTGCCCCCTCCCGACGCGACCTTGCCCGCCCTGGGTTGGAGAGCGTCCGACGGGGGAAGAGCCCCCTCAGCCCCGGGAGTCGCTCATACTGCGGCAGCACCCAGAGCGGGGCGGGACAGGCGAGCTCGCCCTCCCAGGTCACGAAGCCGAGCAGATCCCTCGCCTGGATGTGGATCTGCTCCAAGGGATAGAATCCCCGCCCGGGCCGGACGGTGTAAGCGAGGATGAGCGACCCGCCCTTGGGAAGCCGGTCGACCCGGCTTGTCCCCCCTTCAACATGCCCAGCAGGCGCCCTCTCCGCGTCCTCGGCGACCAGTGCTAGGTCGAGATCGTCCCCTGAATTCTCCGCCCTCACCCTGATCGTCACACTATCGCCTTCATAGATGCGATGGCCAGAGAGGTGCCTCTCCGCCCTCAGGCGGGGGTGGACATTCCTCCCGGCCAAAAGGAGCCCGACCATGATGTGCACCGCGATCGGGAGGGCTAGGAGAAGCACTCCCGGGCTGGCGAAGATCAGGCCCGCGGCCAGGATGAGCGCGAGCAGCGTCGACTCTGTGGCTACTTTACGGGCTTTACGGGCGCCCTCCATCTCTCCGCCTTGGGGACGGGGACCTTCTCCAGGATGGCCCGGACCACCTGCTCCGGCTGGACCTGCCTCTGCCATAGCTCCGGCTTGATGATCAACCGATGGACCAGGGCCGGGACGGCCACCTCCTTCACATCGTCGGGGATCACGAAGTCCCGCCCTTCGAGGGCCGCCCGTGCTCGGGAGAGGAGCAGGAGGGCCAGCGTCCCTCGGGGGCTCGCACCTACCTCTACCGAGGGGTGCTCCCGAGTGGCCGCGGTCAGCCTCACCATATACTCTAGCAGGTCCGGATCGACATGGACCCCTTCCAGGGCCGCGCGGACCGCCAGCACCTCTGCGGCATCGGTTATTGGCATAAGCGGCTGGCTGAAGGAGTCAACCCTCCGGGCGATCCTCCGGGAGAGGATCTCCACCTCATCAAAGATGGCCGGATAGCCGAACTTGATCCGGGCCAGGAAGCGATCGAGCTGGGCCTCTGGCAAGGGGAAGGTCCCCTCATACTCGATGGGATTTTGAGTCGCTATCACCATGAACGGCTGTGGGAGGGGATGGGTCTCCCCTTCGAGGGTGACCTGACCCTCTTGCATTGCCTCAAGCAAGGCCGACTGGGTCCGCGGGGTGGCCCGATTGATCTCATCGCCCAGGATGATCTGGGCGAAGATCGGCCCGGGCCGGAGTTCGAACTCCCCCTTCTCCCGATGGAAGATGTAAGTGCCCAAGATATCCCCCGGGAGGAGGTCCGGGGTGAACTGGATCCGCTTGAAGCTGAGCCCTAACACCCGGGCGAAGGAGCGGGCTGCGAGGGTCTTGGCCAGCCCAGGGTAGTCCTCGATCAGCACATGGCCGCCGGCGAGGAGGCTCATCAGGATTAGCTCCAGGGCCGGGCGCTTCCCCACCACTGCCCGCTCGACCTGGGCCAGGATCTCCTCTCCCCAGGCCTTTACCTCAGTCGGGTTCAAGGCCCTCTCCCTCCCCTCTTACGTAGCGCTCTAAGGCCTCCAAGGTATAAGCCAGCTTAGCGGCATAGTCCTTGTCCTTCTCCTCCCCCTCGGGCCGGAGCACCTCCGCCAAAGGCGGATCGGCCGGCCAGCGGCCGGCCTTAATCTCCTCTAGAGCCTCTTCGCGAGGGACTCCCTCCCGCACCGCCCGCAGGCCCGCCGCCCTCTCGCTCAGATATCGCCCCAGGACCTCTCTTGCCCAAGGGGAGGTCTCCGCCAGCCGGATGAGCTGAGCCAGGCGCTCGACCTGGGAGGGTGACCGCCGAGGCGGGGGCCTGGGTTCTGATCTCCCTCGCTTCGGGCCTGGGCCGCGGCCCAGGAAGCAGGTCACCAGAAGACCGATCAAGGCCAACCCGCTCCATACCAACTGCTGGGGAAGGGAGTCGACCAGCCACCACAACCGAATCACTGACTCCGCTAGAGACACCGCTGGGTCTCGCAAGGCCAGGGCGAGCAGCCCTGCCGCGGCCAGCATGGCCAGGAGTCTCACGATCTTATGCACGGCCATAGGCCTCCTCGATCGCCGCTAGTGCGGCGAGGGCCCGCTCCCTCCGAGGGAGGTCAGCCTTCCCGCCGTAGCGGACCTCCTCGAAGAGCCTGGTGAGCTCGGCGATGGCCTCGTGGCGCACTCCCTGCTCTGCCAGAAGATGGGCCAACTCCCGTGGGGTGATCGCCGGGGCGCCGCCCACTCCGCCCGCCCTCCCAGCTAGGATCTCGGCCATCCGGACCCAGCAGCGGATCACCACCTCCTCCACCGGGAGCCCGGCCCGGAGTTCCTCAACGGCCTCCCTGACCACCGCGGCTAGTCCATTTTCTTCTGCACCCTCCCCTGGAGAGGCTCGGGAGGACCAGAACCGGCGCACTATCCCCCATCCTATCCATACCAATGGCACTGCCACCGCTATGGCCAGAAGCCACTCAGTCCACCATGAAAGTGTCCCGGGCCCCTCCGGGGCACCCTCTTCAGCTATGGGAGCCGTGGACCCCGGGGATGGGAGCCCTATCGGCTTATATACCGGAAGCTTAACTTCCTCGACTGACTCCTCTTTCGGGAGGAGTTGGTCGAGCCCGATCATCACCCCAATCAAGGCCAGGAGCAGTAGGCTTGCGAGCAACCTGAGGCCGAACTCCCGCAGCAATGCCTGGCGGAACAGTGCCAGTGTCAGAATTAAGAGGCCGAGGAGGAGCCAGGGCAGAAGGTCAAACAGCCGATCCGCCCAGCGATAAGGGAGGGGGAGGAGTTTGGCCCTTCCGCCCCATTGGGGTTCCCATTCGGGGAGCCTTCGCCCTTCTCGGAACTCCACCATCCGTAGGCCTCCGGCTAGCAGGCCCACCAACAGGATAAGAGTCAATCCCCAAATGAGAATTCGCTGCTTATCCAACTTCAGTAACATTTTATCAGCCTAAAGCCTTCCATGCCATCTGACCACATCTTTTGGACCATGCCTCCATGTTTGACCATGTGATATGTTGGTTGTTGGCACCATGAGAAGCTCTAGGCTCAACACAACATTTTTTGAAGGCCAGGGCTCTGGCACTGGCCAGAGCCCCTCGATAAGCGACCCTAAATCCTCGCGATTACTCGGGCTCGGGCAATATACACGGCGGGCACCACCAACTGTCTGAGCCGCCGAAGCCCTGTGGGGCCACCTCGATTTGGCCGTAGACGAAGGAACAAGTTGCACTACCATCCGATGCCAGCTGGAACTGCCCGGTTAACCCGAGGAGCAAAGCCCCCAGCACGATCAGCAACATGCCGATCTTCTTAAGCATCTCTCCCCTTCCTTTCAGCTCTATTTTTGAACTTATTGCTTTGTTGAACAACCTCCATTCCGATCTCCGACTTCATTATACACCCTACCCCCCCGCCTGTCAACCCTCCGGAGTTGCGTGAAATCTATTAACTTGTAGAACTAAATCCCAAATTCAGTCCCTGACCAGCCGGAAAGCCTTCAACTCTAACTCCTCTAAGAGCCCCTGGCCTCAGCCTTGGACAGCTGAGACGGCCGCCGAAGACGAACTGACCCCCCCTCAAAGAAGCCCGTCCTTCTTCCAGGGGACTACCTGGGCTAAAACGGTCTCGCTCCTGCAGCGCAATCTTCTATGGACAGCAACGCGGAGGTGGTTCGAGGATGACGGGCCGGAACCCCATTGACTTCGGGCTCCTCTTCGCCACCGTCGCTCTCCTCCTCCTCGGGCTCGTGCTCGTCTACAGCGCAAGCTATTACCTCTCCGCGAAATACTTCGATGACTCCGCCTATCTCTTGAAGAAGCAGCTCATCGCCACCGGTGTCGGGCTCATGCTGATGCTCTTCCTCAGTCGATTCGACTACCACCACCTCCAGGAACTGGCGGGCCTCATGCTTCTCGGGTCGCTCGGGCTGGCTCTGCTGGTCCTAGTCCCTGGAGTCTCCCGGGGCGGGCGGTGGCTCGCGCTCGGGCCGCTCCAGCTCCAGCCAGCGGAGTTGCTTAAGCTGACCCTGATCATTTATCTCGCTTCCTCCATCATCAGGCGAGGCGAGCAATTGAATGACTTCTTCCAGGGGGTCCTCCCCTACCTGATCATCCTCGGGCTCGCTGCGGGGCTGGTGATCCTCCAGCCGGACTTCGAGATGGCCCTGATCTACGGGGCGATTGTCTTCTTCATGCTCTTTATTGGGGGGGCCCGGCCCGCCCATCTCGCCCTGTGCCTCACAAGCGGCCTCCCCTTGATCTACCTCGCGCTACGGGCCTCCCCCTACCGCTGGGGGCGGATCGTCTCCTTCTTGGACCCCTTCAAATATGGCCAAGACAAGGGCTATCAGCTCCTCCAGTCACTCGTGGCCATCGGCTCGGGCGGGCTCTTCGGGCGCGGGCTGGGAGAGGGGCGAGGGAAGCTCCTCTATCTCCCCTCAGCCCATAATGACTTCATCGCCTCCGTCGCAGGGGAGGAGATGGGCCTCCTCGGCGGGCTTTTGTTGCTCTTGCTCTTCGGGCTCTTCATCTACCGGGGCTTTTTGATCCTCAGGCGAGCTCCGGACCGGTTCGGCTTCCTGCTCGGCTCGGGCTGCCTCTTCACTATCGGCCTCCAGGCGGTCGTCCACCTCGGGGTGGCCGCGGGGATCTTACCGGTCACCGGTCTGACCCTCCCCTTCATCAGCTATGGCGGCTCGAGCTTGATCATCTCGCTCGGGATGGTGGGGATCCTGCTCAACATCTCTAAGCAAGGGAAGGGAGGAGAGTTTGCGGGTCTTAGTCGCGGGCGGAGGGAGCGGTGGACACCTCTACCCCGCCCTGGCGATCTTGGAGGGCTTCCGCGCTGGCGGCCCGGCGGCCGGCCAGGCCCAGGCGGAACGCCTCGGATATATTGGGGCTAGGCGCGAGCTAGAGCGGCACGTCCTCACAAACTACCCGTGGATCGAGCACTACCTCATCCACGGGCGAGGCCTCCCCCGGCGCCCCGGGCTCGCCGGGCTTTTGGCCCTGCTGGAGTGCGCTCTCAGCCTGATCGAGTCCCTCTTTATCATCCTGAAGTTCCGCCCCACGGTCCTCATCGGGACTGGGGGGTTCGCCTCCTTCGCCCCACTCCTTTGGGGGATCATTTTCAGGATCCCGACGGCGATCCTCGAGGTGAATGTCGTCCCTGGGCTCGTCAATCGCTTGCTCGCGCCCCATGTCGATCTCGTCGCGACTGCCTATCCTCAGACGGCCAGCCTCTTCCGCGCGAAACGCGTGGTCGTCACCGGGGTCCCGCTCCGGCCGGAGCTCCTCGAGGCCGCCGCTTACCCTAAGGAGGAACTGAAGGCCCGCTTGGGCCTCGATCCGCGGAAGCGGACGGTCCTGATCCTCGGAGGCTCGCGAGGCGCGGCCCCGCTCAACCAAGCAGTGCTGAGATCGAAGGGCCTGCAGGACGACTTGCAAGCCCTCCTGATCACCGGACCGGGAGTGACGGCCCCGAGGAGCGAGGGGCTCCTAATGCGCGAGTATCTCGACCGGATCGGAGAAGCACTCGGGGCGGCGGATCTGGTGGTCTCCCGCGCCGGCGCGGCCACCCTAGCGGAGCTGACGGCCCTGGGGAAACCGGCGGTCCTCATCCCCTGGCCCGGGGCAGCAGAGGACCATCAGGAGCAAAACGCTCGCTTCCTCGCCCAGGCTGGGGGAGCGCTCCTCCTCCCGGAGGAAGCGTTGGTGAGGGTCGACCTCCTGGAGTTGGCGGGGAAGCTCATGAGAGAAGAGGGGCAGCTCCGGGAGATGGCGGCCAAGAGCTTCGCGCTGGGAAGGCGGGATGGCTTGGAGAGGTTTGTAGAGGAGGTCCGAAGATTAACAAGGTCCACCTTATCGGCATCGGCGGCGAGGGGATGAGCGGCCTGGCCAAGGTCCTTCATGCCCGTGGTTGGGAGGTGAGCGGCTCGGACATCGCCAAGAGCCGGCGGGTCAAGGAGTTAGTGGACCTCGGCATCAGGGTCTCGTTCGGGCATCGGGAGGAGAACCTCGACGGGGCGGAGCTGGTCGTCTTCTCCTCAGCCATCCCGCGAGAGAATGTCGAGCTCGCCGCCGCCAAGCGACGCGGCCTCCCTGTCCTCCCCCGGCTGGAGATGCTCAAGCAGCTCCTCAAGGAGCGCGAGGCGCTCGGCGTGGCCGGGACTAATGGGAAGTCCACGACCACGGCGATGCTTGCCTTCCTCCTCGACCGCGCGGGGCTTGCTCCCTCTTTCCTCATTGGGGCTGCCTGCCCGGCCCTCGGCGGGAATGCCCGCTGGAGCCAGGGGCGGCACCTTGTGGCCGAGATCGATGAGAGCGACGGCTACTTCACCGAGTTGGAGCTGGACCTGGCCGTGATCACCAACATCGGGATCGATCACCTGAGCAATTATGGGAGCCCGGAGGCGGTCTATCGGGCCTTCCGCTCCTTCGCCCAGAGGAGCAGGCGACTGATCCTGAACAGCGATGACGGGCCGAGCCGCCGCCTCCGCGGGGAGCTGGGCCGCGCTCGCGAGGTCCTCACCTTCGGGCTCGAGCGCCCGGCCGACCTCATGGCCATGGGAGTCGAGCAGCACGGATTCATCACTCGATTCAGGCCGGTCTTCCGGGGTGAGGAGCTGGATGAGATCCTCCTCCCCGCTCCGGGGAGACACAATGTCACGAACGCCCTGGCGGCCCTGCTCGCCGGCTGGACAGTCGGCCTGGAATTCGCAAGGATGACCTGGGCCCTCCGGGACTTCACCCTCCCTGAGAGGCGCTTCCAGGTCCTCCACAGCGATCAGGTGATGATCATCGACGACTACGCCCATCTCCCTGAAGAGATCGAGGCGAACCTCGTGGCTATTCGGGCCGGCTGGCGGCCCAGGAGGGTGATCGCGCTCTTCCAACCCCACCGCTTCTCCCGGATCAGGGACATCGACTTCGCCCACTCCTTTGGGCTCGTCGACCGTGTGATCGTCACCGAGATCTACCCCGCCGGGGAGCCTCCGATCCCGGGGGTCGATGTGACCCGGCTCGTCCGAGCCCTTCGCCAGGAGGGGAAGAGAGTCGATTACATCCCCGATAAGGAGGAGATCGTCACACTCCTCCGGGGCGAGCTCCGGCCCGGGGACTTCCTCATCAGCTTCGGTGCCGGCGACCTATGGGAGGTGAGCCATCGGCTCGCTTCCAGTCTGGAGAAGGGATGAGGGGAGTGGAGCGATGAGAAACTCGAGGAGAGTGAGGCGGGGGCTTGACAAGCGGGTGAGAGGTGTGGTAAAGTTCAATGAAAAGCTGTCTCTGCACAGCTCGTTGCGGGTGGGAGGTGAAGCGCGCTACTTCGTGAAGCCGCAGGCAGTGGAAGACATTAAAGAGTGCCTCTCCTTCGCCCAAGAAGAGGATCTCCCCTGGGTGGCAATGGGGAACGGGACAAATATTCTCTTCCCTGATGAGGGCTATCCGGGCGTGGTGATCCAGATCGGCCTGGGGATGAGAGAGAAAGAGCTCGACCATTCGCGGGGGCTCTTAAAAGTCCAGGCAGGAGAGAGCCTCGGGGGATTGATCCACTTCCTCCACTCTCATGGCTTGAATGATTTCGACTTCCTCGTCGGGATCCCTGGGGCGGTCGGGGGCTCACTCGTCATGAACGCCGGGATCCCGGAAGGGTCGATCGGAGACCTGGTGAAGCGAGTCTATGCCCTCGACGAGCAGGGTGAGGCCCGGAGCTTCACCAAGGAGGAGTGCGAGTTCAGCTACCGCGAGAGCCGATTCCAGCGGGAGAGGCTGATCATCGTCGGGGCAGAGTTCGCCGTAGGGAACCACCGGGAGTGGGATTTAGAGGAGCTCAAAGCGCGGCGAAGGCGCCAGCCGCTGGGGCAGCCCTCCCCCGGCTGCGTCTTCCGGAATCCACCCGGGGACTATGCCGGGAGGCTGATCGAGCAGGCCGGGCTGAAGGGCTTCCGGATCGGCGGGGCCGCGATCTCCACTGTCCATGCTAACTTCATCGTCAATGAGGGCGGTGCGCGGGCCGCCGATGTCCTCCGGCTGATTGACCTGGTCCACGAACGGGTGTATAAGGAATTCGGGATAGACTTAGAGACAGAGCTCGAGATAATCTCTAATTGAGGGGTGAGAGCGAAAGGTTGGAAAGGCAGGGACGGGCCGGCGGTGCGGAAGCGGCTGGCCCTCTTGGGGGCCGTGGGTCTCTTAGTCCTGCTCAGTTGGACCTTCCTGGGGAGCGGCCTCTTCCGTGTGCGGGAGATCGTGGTCGAGGGCGGTGAGCGGGTCGAGCTCGAGAGGGTAAAGGAGTTGATCGGGATAAGAGTAGGGGAGAACATCTTCACTGCCGAGGTCGGGCGGGCGCGCCGCGCCTTGCTCGGGCTTCTCTGGGTCCGTGAAGCGCGGGTCCGGCGGGCCCTCCCCTCGCGGATCGTGGTCCAGCTCGAGGAGCGGGAGCCTGTGCTCCTCATTACCTTGGGGGACGAGCGCTACTGGGTCGATCGGGACGGCTACCTCCTCGAGCAGGCCGGGCCGGAGGCGAGCGGCCCGCTCCTCCTCAGCGGGGTCAAGGTGGTCAAGACTCCCCAGGGTTGGCAGAGGCTCGATGAGCGGAGCCTGGGCGCTTTACAGGCCCTCCTCGAGCTGGACGAGAAATTCCTGGCAGGGTTCACGGAGGCCCACCTCAACTCCAGCTCCCCGGAGCTGGTCCTCCAAGGCCGGGCTGGCTTTCGCGTCTTCTTGGACCTCGAGGGCTTAGGGGAGCGGCTCCGGCTCCTCCAGCGGCTGTTGACAGCGCTCAAAGGGAGTGATTATTCTTATATCGATTTGAGATTTGGGGACGTGGTCCTGCGCCCCCGATAAGGGTGGTGAGAGGGGATGGGGGAACTGGTAGTCGGCCTTGACATCGGGACGACGAAAGTCGCGGCCCTGGTCGGGAATGTCCTCGAGGGAGGGGCGATCGAGATCATCGGGCGGGGGCTCGCCCACTCCCGTGGTTTAGAGAAGGGCGTGGTGGTGGACATCGGCGAGACGACCGCCTCGATCCGCCGGGCGGTGGAGCAGGCGGAGAAGATGGCCGATGTCAAGATCCAATCCGTCTCGGTCGGGATCGCCGGAAAGCACATCAAGTCGATCAACAACTCCGGGACGGTCTCGATCACCCGCGATAATCGGATCATCACCCGCGAGGATGTCCGGCGGGTCCTGGAGACGGCCCAGGCGATCCAGATCCCCCCGGATAGCCAATTGATCCATGTCATCCCGCGCCAGTATATCGTCGATGGTCAGGACGGGATCACCGATCCGATCGGGATGACGGGGATGCGGCTCGAGGTCGATGTCCACATCGTCACCGGGGCGATCACTGCGGTCCACAATATCGTCCGGTGCGTCCAGAACCTGGGGATCGGGATCGAGCATATCGTCCTCCAGCCGCTCGCCGCGAGCTATGCCGTCCTCACCTCCGCGGAGAAGGAGCTCGGCGTAGCCCTCTTAGATATTGGCGGGGGGACGACGGACATCGCCATCTTCCGCGGCGGGGACATCTGGTTCTCCAAGATCCTCCCCATCGCCGGGGAGCACATCACCAACGACATCACCGTCGGGCTGAGGGTCCCCTACGAGGAGGCGGAGCGGATCAAGAAGGAGCAAGGGACGGTCCGGGCCGATGAGATCAGCGGAGACGAGCGGATCGAAATCACGACCATCGGGGATGAGAAGAAGTCGATCCCAAAGAGCAAGCTGGCCAAGATCATCGAGCCCAGGTTGGAAGAGCTCTTCGACCTGGCGATGGGTGAGATCGAGGACGCCGGTTATCACGACCTCCTCCCGGCAGGGCTGGTCCTGACCGGCGGGACGGCCCTCTTAGATGGGATCTGTGAGTTCGTCCAGAACCGCTATAACCTCCCGGCCCGGCGGGGGAAGACCCCTCAGGGGATCCATGGGCTGAGGGACATCGTGGAGAGCCCGATCTACGCCGTGGCCATCGGCTTATTGAGGTATGCCGTCGAGGCCCGGGAGCGGGGCGATCTCTTCCACTCCCGGAGCGGCCGGCGAGGCTCCTCCCTCCTCACCAAGATCATCCGCTGGCTCAACCAGTTCTTCAGGGGGTGAGAGGCGATGGGAAAGGAGAGTCGGAACGGGCTGGCGCGGATCAAGGTGATCGGGGTCGGCGGCGGCGGTGGGAATGCGATCACGCGGATGATGCGGGCCAAGATCAGCAATGTCGAGCTGGTCGCGGTCAACACCGACGCCCAGGTCCTGGAGACCCTGGTCGAGGCCCATAAGAAGCTCCAGATCGGGAAGAAGCTGACCCAGGGACTCGGCGCGGGTGGGAACCCCGAGATCGGGCGGAAGGCGGCCGAGGAGAGCGAGGCTGAGATCGCCGACCTCCTCACTGGCGTGGACATGGTCTTCATCACCGCTGGGATGGGTGGGGGGACTGGGACCGGCGCGGCCCCGGTGATCGCCAGGCTGGCGAAAGAGATGGGGATCCTCACCACCGCTATCGTCACCAAGCCCTTCTCCTTCGAGGGGAAGGCCCGGGAGGAGAAGGCCAGAAGGGGGATCGAGGAGCTCCGCCAGCATGTCGATACCCTGATCGCCATCTCCAATGACCGGCTCCTCAAGGTCGCCCCCGAGGACCTCCCACTGATCCGGGCCTTCGAGCTGGCCGATGATATCCTCCGCCAGGGGGTCCAAGGGATCTCTGACCTGATCCTCACCCCGGGGATGATCAACCTCGACTTCGCTGACATCGAGGCGACGATGCGGAATGCCGGGACGGCGATGATGGGGATCGGGATCGGTGAGGGCGAGGGGCGGACGAAAGAGGCGGCGAGGAACGCTATCTCCTCACCCCTACTCGAGGGCTCGATCGAGGGGGCCCAAAAAGTGATCTTGAACATCACCGGCGGGGAGAGCCTGACCCTCGATGAGGTAACTGAGGCGGCCACGCTCATCCGGGATACCGTCTCCGACCAGGCCGATATCTTCTTCGGGGCCGTGATCCAGGACGGCTATGAGAAGGTCAAACTGACGGTGATCGCCACCGGCTTTGTCCAGGCGGAGGAACGCGAGGCGGAGAGCGAGGAAGAGATCGTGCTCATGGAGCAACTCCGGAAGGAGGAGCGGGACGATCTCGAGATCCCGGCCTTCCTCCGCCGCCGAAGGCGCGCTTTAGAAGAGGAGGACTGACTAGCCCATCCGGATCGGCATGCAGACATAGAGGAAGCCCCCCGGAGGCGAGGGCTCGAGCAGCCCGGCACTCTCCGGATCTTCCAGCCAGAAGGTCACCTCGGCTGAATCCATCTTTTTCAGCGCCTCGATCAGGTATTCCGCCTTAAAGGAGATCTTGATCGGCTCGGCCGGGCGGAGGAGCCTCAAGACCTCCTCAGCCTCACCCTTCTCCGCGCTCTGAGAGCTGACGGCCAAAGCCTCGTGCGCGGCCCCCTTGACCTCTAGGATCACTGCCCCTGACTCCTCGGCCGCGGTAATCTCGACCCGCTGGAGGGCTTCCAGGAAGGCGAGCCTCTCCAATTGGAGCCCGATCCGGTTCTCCCGGGGGATCACCCGCTCGAAGTCGGGATACTCCTCCTGCAAGAGCTTGGCAATGAAGATGACCTCCCCGACCTTGAAGAAGAGGTTCCGCTTCTGCTCGTCCAGGTAGAGCTCGACCTCCTCGGCCTCGACTTGGGCGAGGATCCCCAAGAGCTCCTTTAAAGAGTCGGAGCTCACGAGATACTCCCCTTGCTCCGCCGGGGGCAGAGCGAGCGGCTCCTCCTTCAGGGCCAGCCGGTAGCCGTTGGTCGCTACCAGCCGAAGCTTGTCCTCCTCGAGGATCATATCGACCCCCGTGAGGCTCAACCTTGAGGTCTCTCGGGCCGAGAGGGCAGCGAAGGTCGTCTGGTCCAGCCCCTGCTGGAGCTGCTCCCGGGGGATCGCGCAGCTCATCTGCTCGGGGAGCTTGGGGATCTCAGGATAATCCTCGAGAGGCATGGTCAAGAGGTCGATCTTCACCCCGCCGCAGGAGAGCTCGACCTTCTCCTCTACCGTCCGGACCAGGACCTCGCCTTGCGGGAGGCGGCTGGCGACCTTAGTCAAGAGCTCGCCGTTCACGAGCGCCACCTTCGGGCCCTCCCCGCGATTCTCCGCAGGGATGGTGCAGATGATCGCCCGCTCCAGGTCAGTCGCCTGGAGGGTGAGCGCGTCGTCGGCCAGCTCCAGCTTGATCCCCCCGAGGATCGGCATCCCCCGCCCTGCGCCCAGGGCGCGCCCGACCGTCTTCACCCCGAACCAAAGCGCCTCACGCGGACAAGAGAACTCCACTTCCATCACTCTCCCCAGGAGAGTCTAGCACCAGATCGCACAAAGATCAAGTCCCCCCACTGGATCGCTGAGCTGAACATCATTCTAGCCCATGGAGGGCCAGGGCGACCGCCTCCACTGGGGAGCCGGCCATGATCACCCCAGGGACCTCCCAGGTCGCCAGGCCCACAACCCGTTTTCCCAACTTCAGTGCAAATCCCAGCTCCGAGAGGGTCCCATATCCCCCATCGATGGCGATGATCGCAGCGGCGGCATTGATGATCACCAGGTTCCGCGCCTGGCCCAGCCCGGTTGGGATGGGAATATCGACATAAGGGTTTGCCTCCTTGGGGTCACTACCCGGCAGAACCCCGATCGTCAGCCCGCCCGCGCGCTTCGCCCCGCGGCAGACGGCTTCCATTACCCCGCCGTGACCGCCGCAGATCACTGTCAAGCCGCGGCGGGCCAACCCTTCCCCGACGGCCTCGGCCTGGGCGGCCAGCTCCGCTGAGCAGCTCCCCCCACCGATAACTCCGATCAGCCTCATCTTGTAAATTCTAGCGTCTCCAGCCCGAACGGGGAAATTGCCAGGAGAAGCCTCTCTTGTTAAGCTAGCCCAGCAGGGCAGACGAGAGGAGAGGGATGGGGCCGAGAGTCAGCGTGGTCATCCCCGCGCGGAATGAGGAGCAAGAGATCGAGCTTTGCTTGGAGAGCCTAAAAGGCCAGCGATTCCGCGACTTCGAGGTGATCGTCGTCGATAACGGCTCGACCGACGCCACACAAGCGATCGCCCGACGCTATGGCTGCCGCGTGATTCCCGAGGCCCGGCCGGGGGTGAGCTTCGCCCGCCAGCGGGGGTTCGAAGCGGCCCGAGGCGAGTTCATCGCCTCGACTGATGCCGATACGGTCGTCCCGCCCGACTGGCTCGAGCTGATCGTCTGCTCATTCGATGAGCATCCTGACCAAGTCGGAATCTACGGGAAGATCCGCCTCCGCGAGCGGCGCGGGTTCGGCCAGTGGCTGGCGGAGTTCCTCTTCATCTCCTTCCTCAGGCTCAACCATCTCTTAGGCCGACCCCACTTCTGCGGCCCGAACTTCGCCGTCCGCCGGGCCGCCTTCGAGAGGGCTGGGGGCTTCAAGGAGGGCGACCACTTCTACCGAGCTGCTGAGGACCTCCAGCTCTCCCTGAAATTGAAGAGAGAGGGGTATATCCGGTTCCATCGCCGGCTGGTCGTCTATACCTCCCCGCGGAAGCTCCGCGGGGGCTCCTTCCGCTACATGTGGGAGAACACCCGGAATTATTGGGCCGTCACTTGGCTGGGGAGGCGGAGATGATCGCCCTTCTGCTCAAGGTCATAGGGGTCCTCAGCTTCCTCCCGATGGAGCTGATCGCCCGATCCGTTAAGCTCGAGATCAGCGGGCAGGAGCATGTCCCTAAAGGGGGGTATATCCTCTGCCCCACCCATATGGGCGAACTCGATCCCTATTTCGTCCGACTGGCCCTCGGCGAGCGGATCTGCTCCAAGGGCCGGAGCCGGTTCATCTTCCGACTCGAGGCCGGGCCGCTGGCCCGGCAGCTCTTCCTGGCCCATTGGGGCGGCTGGATCGTGGAGGAGTCCGGCCCGAACTTGAAAGCCCTCCGCGGGGCGATGGCTTGGCTGGCCGCGGATCGCCCGGTGGTGGTCTTCCCCGAAGGGCATGACCACGGGCAGGGACTCCTCCATCTCGGGGCAGCCTTCCTCGCCTGCCAGGCCAATAGGCCCCTCCTCCCTCTAGTGATCGATCGCGGGGTATTCGTCCAAGTCGGGACTCCTTTTTACATCTTCCCTTTCCTCGTCTTCCGGCGGTATCGCCGGGAGGCCCCGCGGGTGAGGCTGGCCTTCCTTGAGCCGCTCTGGCCTGACTTGGAGCGGTATCGCCGGGAGGGCCGACGATATCTCGAAGAGCTGACGAAGGAGCTCGGGCGGCGGCTCTTCGGGCGGGAGGTGCGAGTTGCCCCGCCCCGGGCCGCTGGGTTAGCCTGATCTTGATCTTAGGTGAATAAGGTAGCCGTCTTCGGGCTGGACGGGGCGACCTTCTCTATCATCCGCCCAGCGGTCGAACGGGGCGAGCTCCCCAACCTGGGGGCCCTCCTCAAGAGTGGGGCCTATGGTGAATTGGAGAGCACGATCCCACCGATCACCGCTGCCGCCTGGACGACCTTCCAGACGGGGGTGAATCCCGGAGAACATGGGGCCTTCGACTGGCTGGTCCGCGAGTCAGGGAGCTACCGCCTCCGCCCGATCAGCTCGACACTAATCAGGCAGCCACGCCTCTGGGACTACATCGGGAGTCAGGGGGGGAAGGTCGGGATTGTCGGCCTCCCGGTCACCTATCCGCCCCAGCCGGTGAACGGCTTCCTGATCTGTGGCCTCCTGACCCCCGAGGGTGGGCAGTGGACCTACCCTGAGAGGCTAGCAGCGGAGCTGGAGGCGAGCGTCGGGCGGTTCCCCTTTATGCCGGACCATTGGCCGGGCCGGCACCAGGCCCGCCGGTGGCTCGCGGGGCTGAAACAGGGGATCAGCCAGCGGGAGAGGGTGGCCCGATATCTCCTCCGCCGCTTTGACTGGGACCTCTTCATCCTCCACTTCATGGAGACCGACCCCGTCCAGCACCAGATGTGGCACCTCCATGACAGGGTGGAGCGGCCCGCTTACCGGGTCAAGATCGAGGGCGAGGACGAGCCGATCCTCGAGATCTATCGCGAGGTCGATCGGGCCCTCGGCGAGCTCCTGGCCGAGCTTCCGCCACGGACGAGGGTTTTCGTCATCTCAGATCACGGCTTCGGCCCGCTCTACTGGAACTTATACATCAACATCTGGCTCCTCCGGGAGGGGTATCTCCGTCTCCGGCGGGGGCCGAGGACCAAGTTGAGGCTGGCAGCCCTCCGCTTGGGGCTGACCCAGGAGCGGCTCTTCCCCTGGGGCGAGCGGCTCCGGCTCTTAGGGCGGGGAGCTAGGCTCGGCTACGGCGAGCTCCGGGAGCTATTGGGGCGGTTCTTCCTCTCCTTCTCTGATGTGGACTGGCGAAGGACAAGGGCCTACTCCCACGGGAATATCGGCCAGATCTACTTGAATAAGCGGGGGCGCGAGCCGGAGGGGATCGTGAGCGAGAAGGAGGCCGAGAAGTTCGTCGAGGAGCTCTCCGCCGGGCTGAGGGAGCTCCGCAACCCCTGGAACGGGGAGAGAGTGGTCGAGCGGCTCTATCGCAAGGAGGAGCTCTATCACGGCGGGGCCATCCCCCAGGCCCCGGAGATCCTCTTCCTCCCCAAGCGGGGCTACATGGTCCTGGGGACCACAGACTTCCCTGCTAACCGGATCATCACCCCCACTTTCGCCGGCTCGGGCTGGCATGAGCTAGAGGGGATCCTCATCGCCTCCGGGCCGGGCCTGGCGCGGGGAGAAGTGCGCGGGGCAAGGCTCCTGGACCTCCCCCCGACCATACTCTATGCCATGGGCCTCCAGATCCCTGAGGGGCTGGAGGGGCGACCGCTCGCCGGGCTCTTCCAGGCCTACCGCGAGGTCCAGCCGATGGAGTATAAGCCTAAAGCGGAGCCCGCGGCAGCCGAGGAGAACGAGGGGAAAGATTGGGAAGAGGAGGCCCGGAAGCGGCTCCGCGACTTGGGCTATATTTGAGGTGATTCAGTGAAGGCCATTGCCATCAGCCTCTCGGTCGCGATCGGGCTGGGGATCCTCGCCGTGATCCTCTACTATGTCGGCTGGGGTGCGATCGTCCGAGAGATCTTGGCCCTCGGCTGGCTCGGTTCACTCATCCTAGCTGCCGATTTCTTCTTGACCTTCTTCTTTTGGGCCCTCACCTGGCGGATCATCCTCCGGGCTTACGAGATCGCGGCCCCCTGGCGCGCGGTCCTCCGGGCCTTACTCAGTGGCTATACTGTGAGCTATCTCACCCCTTCGATGTATTTCGGAGGGGAGCCAGTCCGGGTCTATGTCTTCTCCAAGGAGATCGGCCTCCCCCAGCCACGCCTCTATGCCACGGTCTTCGTAGCCAAGCTCCTCGAGGCGATCAGCCTGGTCCTCTTCGTCCTCTTAGGGGTCTACTACGCCCTCTTCGCTGGAGGGAACTTGCCCCCGATCCAGCGGGAGTCGCTCCTCTACGGGACGATCTTCTTCAGTTTTTGGGTCTTCCTCGGCTCCTTGAATTTCGTCCTGAACCTCGGGCTGGGGACCCGGCTGATGCGCGGGCTTAAGCGGCTCCTCCCCTGGTGGAAAGTGGCCCTCGAGAAGGCCACCGCGAAGGTAGCCCTCGTCGAGGGGGAGACTCACCAGGCCTTCCACCAGAGCTCCAAGCTCCCCGCCACGGCATTGGCCTTCCTCTCCAGCTTCGCTGCCAACCTCCTCATCTACCTCCGGCCCCAGATCTTCTTCTACTTCAGCCAGGGGAGGCTCTTCTCCTTCCCTAACCTCTCCTTAGCTTACTCCCTCTGGGTCATCCTCGCGGCCTTGCTCTGGATCACTCCTGGAGGGATCGGGATCGCTGAGGGCGGCTGGGTCGGGATCCTGGCCCTGATCGGGGTCGGCCGGGCCGGGGCGGTGGCCTTCGCCCTGGTCTTGAAGGGGCTGGAGTTGACCCTCGTTATCCTGGGAGTATCATTGTTGATGGAATTCGGACTGCTCCGCCGCCGGCGGTCGAGGAGGTGAAAGAGTGACCCTGCTCCGAGTCGGCCTCTTCTCCCTCGTCCTCCTCCTCGCCCTCTCCGGGGCTGTGGGGGCCGAGGAGCTGAGCCTGGCCTTCGAGAACAACGGCGAGGCGAGCGAGCTTAGGCTCGCGCTCTTCCAGGATGCCTTTATCCTGGGCTACCGCCTCTCGCTCTCCCAGCCCAGGCTTGAGGGGATCGAGCTCGGGCTCCTCCCCCCGCTCTCGCCGATCCGAAGGTTCGGGCTGGAGCTCCGACCCTACCTGATGGCTTATCCTGGCCGGGGCCTGACCGCTGGGCTCTTCGGGGAGCGGCTGGAGCTCTCTGGGCTGGCCTTCCTCTCAGTCCTCACTGACCTGTCTTTCTCCACCTCCGGGGCGATGTTCTTCCTCAAGGGGGAGTATGCCGTGGGGAACATCGGTCTCCGCGGCCATCTCCAGCTCGACTGGGGCGAGCTGGCCATCCAGCCCTGGGTGGGAAGGACCAGAGAACCATACTTCCCGGAATGGTCCTTGACGACCGCCGCCAGCCGGGAGCCGGGCTACTTTCCCAACTCCAGCCTATATATGGAGATCCGGCGGCGGTTCTCTGAAGAGCTGACCCTCTCCGAGGGGTTCACGACCCCTTTGGGGAGCTCGCGGATCGCACCGGGCCTCCTCCTCAACGCCGAGCTCGGGAGCTTCGCCCTCCGCCTCCTCCGCCAATTCCCCCAGGAGACCGAGATGGGCTACACGCTCATCTCGCTCGGCTTCCGCCAGGGGGTCCTCTACACACCTGAGCAGAAGCGAGCAGCGATTGCCCAGGGCGACCTTAACCTCCGTTTCTTCCCCGACCATGTGGAGGTCGACCTCCTCTCGAGCTACTCCACCGCGGAGTTCGCCCTCCAGAGCGAGAGTCACCTCACCCCAAAGGGCTTCTCCTATAGCTTCGGGCTGAGGCTCTCCTTCTAGCTAACCTAGGGCTAGGGCGCGATCCGCCGGAGGACCAAGAGGCTCCAAGCCCCGCCGAGGAGGGCGAGCAGGAGCCCCGCTCCCAGAGCCAGGAGCCCCGCAACCAGGACCGTTCCGGGCTCGAGTAGCGCGGGGATTGAGCGGTAGAGTGCCTCCGTATGCTCGAGCCCCCAGCAGTAGATGAAATAGAGCCCCAAGGCCAGGACCAGCCCGGCCGAAAGGCCGAGGAATAAGGCGAGGAGAAGGAATGGCCGCCCCATCGTCCGCCGGGCTACTCCCGAGAGATGGAGGAGCCGGAGCTCCCCGCCCCAGCCCTGGATCAGTGAGCGGAAGGTCGCGCGGAAGTAGACCAGGACGAAGAGGCCGAAGCCCACCAAGAGGGCGAGCAGGCCCCACCTCGCCCCCGGGGTCGTCTGCAGGATGGCAGTGAGCGGCCGCTGGCCATGGGCAAAGACCGAGGCGATCCCGGTCAGCCCCGCCAGCCTCTCCTGGATGGCCTCGACCGCCCCGGGCCCGGGCTCGCGGAGCCAGAGCCAGAAGAGGTCGCCTTGGGGCTCCTTCACCTGGGCCGGGAGCTTCACCCTCTCGGATTTGACCTCCTCAGCGAAGATGAACTCGACCCGTGCCACCTCCTCCCACTCCCGGATCTCCAGGTAGAGCCGATCGACCTGGCTGGGGAGGAGCCCGGGCTCGAGGAGGACCACCAACTCGACCCCCTCTCCCCCGCCCAACCCGCTCCAAGTGAGGACGAAGAAGTCGAGCAACCCCAGAAAGAGGAACAATAGCCCCCAACAGAGGAGGAGCGAGCCCTTCCCTCTCCTCCGGAGGAGGCGGAGGACCTCGCCCAAGAGATTGATCATCTCGTCCCCTCCAGGCGGCCGTCCTTCAGGAGGACGGTCCGCGTCCCGAACCCTGGGATCCCCTCCTCCGCAGTGAGGAGGATCGTCAGCCGCTTCCGTTGATGGAGCCGGTCGAGGGCCTTCAGGACCGTTAGGACCCCATCCTTCTCCAGCCCGCGGCAGGGCTCATCGGCCAGGAGGAGGATCGGATCATGACAGACGGCCAGGGCTATCTGAACCAGGGCCTGCTCTACCGGCCCGAGCTCACGAGGCGCGCGGCTGGCCAGGTGAGCGAGTCCCAAGAGTTCGAGGGTTTCTGCGGCCTTCCGGTCCGCCTCGCCCGCAGCCAGCCCGAGGGCCCGGAGCTTGAAAGTCAGGCCGGCGAGGACCGTCTCCTGGCTGAGGATCAGCGGCTCCTCGGGGACGATCCCCAAGTTCCGCCGGAGCTGGAGGAGCTTAGCCGGGCTCAGGCGGGTGACATTCCGCTCGTCAACGAGGATCTGGCCACGATGGGGCTTGAGCTCGCCCCAGAGGAGCTTGAGGAGGGTCGTCTTCCCCGAACCGCGCGGCCCGAGGAGGATCAGCCACTCACCCATCTCCACTCGGAGGCGGAGGCCCTCGAAGATCGCCCGCCCCTCATCAGTGTAGAAGCTCAGCTCCGAGACCTCGATCATGATCATCGTCGGATCGCCCTCAGGAATCGCGTCCGCCCGCTGAGGTCCGGCAAGGCCTGGACCTCCTTATATGCCCGTGTGGCCAGGGCGAGGGCCTCGACCTGCCCGCCTTGAGCGGCCCCGATCTCCAGGTAGAGCCGCCCCTCGGGCCGGAGATGGCCCGGAGCGGAGACGATGATCTCTCGGATGGCCATCAGGCCCCCTTCACCCCCGTCCCAAGCGAGCCGCGGCTCATGCTCGCGCACCTCTTTAGGGAGGCGGCTCACCTCCTCTCGACTAACATATGGCGGATTGGCCACGACCAGGTCAAATTCGCCCGCGACCCCCTCGAACCAATCGGATTCGATGAAGCTGACTCGCTGCTCCAACCCATTCCGCAAGGCGTTCTCCCGCGCTAAGGCTAGGGCCTGAGGAGAGATATCGGTCGCCAGGACCCGGCTCTTGGGGAGGGCCCAAGCCAAGGCGAGGGCGATCGCACCCGAGCCGGTCCCAAGCTCTAGGACCTCCCACTCCCGCTGAGGGTCGAGCTCACGGAGGATCAGCTCGACGAGTTCCTCCGTCTCCGGCCGGGGGATGAGGACCCGCTCGTCGACCCGCAGGCGCAAGTTCATGAACTCTGCCTGGCCGAGGAGGTATTGCAACGGGACCCCAGCCCGACGGCGCTTGACCAGCTCGCGGAACCGGGCCCGCTCCTCTAGGGTCAGGACCCTCTCAGGCTCAAGATAGAGGGCCAGCCGCTCCTTCCCTAAAGCATGGGCGAGGAGCTCCGCGGCCTCGAAGCTCGCCCGCTCGACCCCGCCCCGCCGGAGATAGGTCCCCGTCCAGTCCAGGGCCTCCCGGACTGTCCACTCCCTCGCCTTCATCGCTCCCAGGTTAGCGGAGCGATTGTAAAGGTGTCAACCATCTGGTATGATCAACAGTAGCGGAGTCGACTCCTAAATGAGGGGAGGGAGGCCGATGCTGAAGGCCTTATTCTATCTCATCCTCTCCGCCGTGGGCGCGCTCATCTCCTGGACGGCCCGGCTCGCTCCACCGCTCTTCGGCCTGGCGGGCTGGGAGATGAGCCTGGTCCTCGGCGGGGCAGGGGGACTGGTCATCGCCGGGCTGATCGAGGTGATCGTCGCGGCGATCGAGCACCGCCTGGCTCACGGCGGGGGACGGAACCTGCTCGCCGGGGCGATCCTGGCCTTAGTCGGGAGCCTCCTCGGGCTGGTCATCTACCTGATCC
>JBBIJD010000017.1:0-3700 GCA_037446135.1 Candidatus Fraserbacteria bacterium | reverse complement strand
GGGGCGATCCTGGCCTTAGTCGGGAGCCTCCTCGGGCTGGTCATCTACCTGATCCTGGAACTCCTCCTCCCGGCGAGACCGGCCAAGGGCCTCGCGGAAGGGCTGGTCATCCTCTTCTTCGTCCTCCTCGGCTTCCGGATCGGCTACCTCCGCCCCTCGCCGATCCTCCGCCTCCTCCAAGGCGGGGTGGTCGAGCGGGGCTCGGCCCCGCCGAAGCTCCTCGATACCTCGGTGATTATCGACGGCCGGATCGGCGATATCGTCAAGAGCGGCTTCATCGAGGGGAAGATCATTGTCCCTCAATTCATCCTCGACGAGTTGCACAGCATCGCCGACTCCTCAGATAACCTCCGGCGGAGGAAGGGCCGGCGCGGCCTGGACATCCTCGGGGAATTGACCCGGAACTCCGAGATCGAGGTCGAGACCCTCGAGCGGGCCTCACCTCATCCCGTCGATGCTGACCGTGAGCTGATCCAACTGGCGAAGGAGCTCCAGGCCAAGATCATCACCACCGACTATAACTTGAACAAGGTGGCCAAGGTCGAGGGGATCAAGGTCCTGAACATCAATGAGCTGGCCAACGCCGTCAAGCCGCGCTTCCTCCCCGGAGAGGAACTGGAGGTCGAAGTCCTGGACCGCGGGGAGGAGATCGGCCAAGGGGTCGGCTACCTCGACGATGGGACAATGGTGGTGGTGGAGAACGGCCGGCGGTTCATTGGGAAGAAGATCCAGGTGATCGTCAATTCCAGCCTCCAGACCGAGGCGGGGAAGATGCTCTTCGTCCGCCCTAAGGGGGAATACCTCCGGAGATGAGGGTCGGGGCCGTGGTCCTCGCCGCCGGTGAGAGCCGGCGGATGGGCCAGAGTAAGCCCTTCTTAAAGCTCGCTGAGAAGCCAATCCTCTTGTATTCGTTGGAGCGGCTGGCTCGCTTCCCTCCGGTGAGCGAGCTGGTAGTGGTGATCCGTGAGGGGGAGGAGGAGCGGCTCGAACGAGAGGTCCTCGCCCGCTACCCACTCCCGCTCAGCCGGGAGCTCAAGCTCGCCTATGGTGGGCCCCAACGCCAGGACTCGGCCCTGGCCGGGGTCAGAGCGCTATCCGAGGGGATCGAGCTGGTCCTGGTCCACGATGGGGCGAGGCCGTTCTTCTCCGATGAGCTCCTGGCGAAGCTCGTCGCAGCGGCAACAGAGCATGGGGCCGCTGTCCCAGCCATCCCGGTGAAGGAGACGGTCCGGAGATTCGATGCTGAGGGCTTTGCCAGCGAGGAGTTGGACCGCATCGGCCTCTTCCAGGTCCAGACCCCCCAGTGCTTCTCTTATCAGCTCCTACACCGCTCTCTGGAGGAGGCCACCGCTCAAGGGAGGTATTTTACCGACGATGCCGGGGCGGTCGCGGCGATCTCCGGAGTGCGGGCCAAGCTCGTCCCCGGCGAGGAGCGGAACATCAAGATCACCACTCCATTTGACTTGGAGCTAGCCGAGGTCTTGGTAGGGCAGAATGCCGTGGGAAAGCCGGGATCTGGGTTTATGACGGTGGAGGGATCTGCAAGGACCAAATAATTCGGGGAGGAAGGTCCGCCCCCTTGAGTTTGTAACCCGATGATAGAGCTAATTGCGATCCCAGTCACCTCTGCGCCGGAGGCTTGACATGCCGGGGAGGTAAGAGTATATCATGAGACCGAAGGTCGGGGTAGGTAGGGTTGAAAGCATAGGCTCACAAAAGGGCGGATTTAAAGGGGATGGTGGGCTCGGCCAAAGCTCATACTGATGGGGTGATGCTCAATCTCATCGTGACAATGGACGGGGAGGTGATCGAGCAGGAGGGCAAATTCCTCCATCCTAAGCTCACGGAGATAGAGGAGCTACTGTGAGGGCCATCCCTGCATCTCCGCGGAGGAGGGTAAATTGAGGGTCTTGGTCATCAATCCCGTGACGACCAAGGAGTGGCTCGAGCCGGATAGGGAATACCTTCAAGGGGTCGCCGATAGGGGGACGGAAGTAGAAGTGATGGGGCTGGAGCGGGGGCCGAGGTCCATCGAGACCTTCTACGATGCGGCCCATGCGGCGCCTGAGATCTTGAGGGTAGTGAGGGAGGAAGGCGAAGGGGCCGATGCCATCATGATCAACTGCTTCGCCGATCCCGCCCTCGATGCAGCCAGGGAGCTCACCGCCAAGCCCGTCCTCGGCGCAGGGGAGACCTCGATGGCCGTAGCCATTCAATTAGGCCCTAAATTCTCGGTCATCTCCGTCTTGAGAAACACGGCCGCTTGGGTTAGAATGCAGGCGACAAAGCTCGGGGTCAAGGCGAAGCTCGCCTCGGCCATCGGCGTGGATATCCCGGTATTGGATCTGGAGAAGGACCCCCAAAAGACCATCGATGCAATCGTCGCGAGCGCGCGTGAGGCGATCGAGCGGGACGGCGCGGAGGTGATCGTCCTGGGGTGCACGGGGATGGCGGGCCTGGCGGCCGCGGTGAGGGAGAGGCTCGAAGTCCCCCTCATCGAGCCGGCCGCGACCACCTTGAAGATGGCCGAGCTGCTGGTCAGGCTGGGCCTGCGGCATAATCGAGGGGGATTATATCTCCCTCCACGATGAGGGTAAGGGTATAAGGAGGGGGTGAGAATTTATGTAAAAAACTTCGGCCGGGATTTCTAACCCAAAATCCAGACCTGAAGGAGGGATCTAGATGTTTAGAGGGGCAAGGGTCGGCTGGATAAGACTGTTGGGTTTCGGCCTCCTGTTGATCGCCCTATCCGCCTTTACTGCCGCCTCATTGGAGCAGCCCCGGATCGCGGTCTACGCCAACAGCAGCGAGGTCGTGGTCTATTGGGACCCCAGCGAGACCTTCTCGAACGAGGTCATCATCATGAACAATGTCTACGAGACCCTGCTGCGCTATGACCCGTTCAAGGACGAGTTCGAGCCCGTGCTCGCCGAGAGCTGGGAGGTCTCGGATGGCGGGCTGACCTGGACCTTCCATCTCCGCAAGGGGGTCAAGTTCCACACCGGCGGGGAGATGGACGCAGAGGCGGTCAAGTTCTCGATCGAGCGGACGATCACCAGGGGGATGGGGGCCTCCTACATCTGGGCCCCGCTGGACCGGATCGAGGTGGCCGACAAGTATACGGTCGTGTTCCATTTGAAATGGCCCGCGCCGCTGGATCTGATCGCCGCAGCCGCTTATGCCGCCCACATCTTCGACCCCGATTTCTCCGACCATGATTGGTTCCTACAGTGCCACGACTCCGGGACCGGGCCCTACATGGTGGAGAGCTGCACCGGGGCCGGGGCCGAGACGGTGGTCCTGACGAGGTTCGAGGACTACTGGAGGGGCTGGGAGGGCAAGCACTTCGATAAGGTGGTCTTCCGGTGGGTCGAGGAGCCCTCGACGCGGAGATTGATGCTCGAGGCCGGGCAAGCCGACTTCACCAACATGCTCCCGATCACCGAGATCGAGGCCCTCCGCGGGAAGCCAGATATGGAGATCGTCCACACCCCTTCGTTCCAGAACCTCCTGGCCCTGTTCAACAACGCCAAATCCGAGGAACATCCGATCAGCAATAAGCTGGTCCGGAAGGCCCTAGCATATACGATCCCTTACGAGGATGTGGTGGCAGGGGTCCTGGGCGGCTACGGGCGGCAATCCCGGGGGGTGGTCCCCTACGGCCTGTGGGGTTACTCGGAGAAGGTGAAGCAATATACCC
>JBBIJD010000016.1:0-27624 GCA_037446135.1 Candidatus Fraserbacteria bacterium | reverse complement strand
TCGGCCCGAAGAGGTCGAGGACGCAGAAAGCCTTCTGCAGAGACTTATTGATATACCGCTCCTCCAATCCAACCGCTCCTTTTGTCTATGGCAAAGCAAGTTTATTATAGACCAAAGGGGTGGCGTCAGTCAAGCTGACATTCGTCCCCTATTTGGGTGATAGCAGCGGTGACCTCTCGAGCGGGCGCACCGGCAGCGATCCTCGAACTGGCTTTATCCGCCGACCTCGACCTCGGGGACCGCGACCCAACGCCGCTCTTCAGCCGAGCGGAGGACTGCATCCAGGACCGCTTGAGCCCGCACGCCATCGAGGAAGCTCGGACTGGGGGGCCGCCCCGCCGCGAGCGCCTCGAGGAGCTCGACAATGGCATGAACGAAGCTGTGCTCATAGCCCAAGAGATGCCCCGGAGGCCACCAGGCCTTGGCATAAGGGTGATTAGGATCGGTAGCGATAATCCGGCGGAAGCCCCAGGTATGGCCGGGATCATCCTCCGAGTAGAACCAAAGGGAGTTCAACTCCTCAGCGTTCCAAAAGAGGCTCCCCTGCTCCCCATTCACCTCGACATGGATGAAGTTGCGCCTCCCGGGGGCCATCCTTGTCGCCTCGAATACGCCGGTCGCGCCGTTGGCGAAACGGCCGAGGAAGGCCGCCGCATCGTCCACTGTCACCTCGCCCATGCCGGTGCCCTCTTCAGGGAGCGGGCGCTCTTTGACAAAAGTCTTGACCAGACCCGTTACTTCTGCAATCTCTCCCACAAGGAAGCGGGCCAAGTCGATGGTGTGGACGGCAATATCTCCCAAGGCCCCTGAGCCGGCTTGCTCCTTCCGCAGCCGCCAGAGGAGGGGGAAGCCGGGGTCCTTGAGCCAGTCCTGGAGGTAGATGGCCCGGAACTGGCGGACCCTTCCGAGCGCTCCTTCATCGATCAACCGCTTGGCCAAGCGGACGGCGGGGAGGAACCGATAGTTAAAGCAGACCATGTGCGGGACACCGGCCCTCTCCACAGCGCGGAGCATCTCTCGGGCCTCACTGAGGTCCCGGGCCAGGGGCTTCTCGCAGAAGATGGCCTTCCCGGCCTCCGCTGCAGCGAGGGCGATCGGAGCATGGAGGTCATTGGGAGCGGCTATGTCCACCAGGTCGATCTCGGGGTCGGCGACGACCTCGCGCCAGTCGGTCGTGTATCGCTCCCAGCCGAAATGGGCGGCGAACTCTCGGACCGCCTTCTCATCCCGACCGGCGACGGCCTTCAGTCTCGGAGTGAGTGGGGGCTCAAAGAAGGCGCTCACCTGGCGGTAGGCGTTAGAGTGGGCTTTCCCCATGAACTTGTAGCCGATCAGACCGATGCGGATCTCCTTAGTCATGAGCCCTACCCCTTCAGCGAGCCAGCCAAGAGCCCGCGCATGAAGTATCTCCCGAGGAAGATGTAGACCAGAAGGGTAGGCAAGGCCGCGAGCAGGGCCCCGGCCATCTGGACATTCCACTCGACGATGAAGCTCCCCGCCAGGTTGTTCAAGGCCACCGTGACCGGCTGGACGAGCGGGTCTTGGGCGATGGTGACCGCGAAGAGGAAGTCATTCCAGATCGAGGTGAATTGCCAGATCATCACGACCACGAACCCCGGCCAAGATAGGGGGAGGATCACGCGGCGGTAGATCCCGAGGATCCCGGCCCCATCGACCTTGGCGGCCTCGACCAGCTCGGTGGGGATAGTAGCGTAATAGTTCCGGAAGATGAGGGTGGTGATGGGGATCCCGTAGACGATGTGAGTGAGGATCAGGCCGGGGATCGAGCCGTAAAGCCCGAGCTTCATGAGGGTCTGGACCAGCGGGATCAGCACGCTCTGGTAAGGGATGAACATCCCGAAGAGCATGAGGGTGAACAAGGTATTCGCCCCGCGGAACCGCCACTTGGTGAGGACATAGCCGTTGAGCGAGCCGAGCAGGGCTGAGCCCAATACGGCCGGGATCGTGATCATCAGGCTATTCCGGAGGTTCGCCCCGATCCCCTCGAACCCGAAGCCCCCGAAGAGGGCCTTCCTAAAGGCCTCGAGCGAGGGATTGGAAGGGAGCTCCCACATCCGGAATGGGCTGGCTTCCTCGAAGCTCTTCAGCCCGGTGACTACCAAGACATAGACCGGGATGAGGTAGAAGACTGCAAAGCCGACCAATACGAAGTAGATCAAGATGCGCACCCCGCTCGGCCTGCGAATCGCGGTCATACCCGTGCCTCCCGGCGGAGACTGTAGATGAGGTAAGGGACGATGAGGAGCGAGACCATCACCAGGAGGACGACCGCGATGGCCCCGCCGCGGGCGAAGCGGTTGGCATGGAAGGCCGATTCCCACATGAAGTAGGCTGGGACATCGCAACTGAAGCCGGTCCCAGGACCGGTCATGGCCACCACTAGGTCGTAAACCTTGAGAGAGATGTGGCCTAGGATGATCACCGCTCCCAAGGTGATCGGCCGGAGAAACGGTAGAACCACATGGCGGTAGATCTGGAGTTCACTTGCCCCGTCAACCCGTGCTGCTTCCCTTAGCTCCTCAGGGACGGACCTCAGCCCGGCCAGATACAGGGCCATCACATATCCGGACATCTGCCAGATCGCGGCGATGGCTACGGCGATGATCCCGATCTTCGGGTCAGTATACCATCCGGACTTGAGTGAGCCGAGCCCGAGCCGCTCGAGGAGCTGATTGATCCCCGCGCTCCCCATCTGGGGCGAACCGGGGTTGAGGAGCCAGCGCCAGACCACCCCCGTGACGACGAAGGAGAGGGACATCGGATAGAGGTAGATGGTGCGAAAGAACCCCTCCCCCCTGATCCGCTGATCCAGGAGGATCGCGAGCAGGAAGCCCAGCAAGAGCGAGGTGGCGACGAAGAGAGCGGTGAAGACCGCGAGGTTGCGCATGTCAATCTGGAAGCGGAAGTGACCGAAGAGCTCGAGGTAATTGCGAAACCCGACCAGGGTGTAGTCCGGCGAGAGCTTATTCCAGTTGCTCAACGAGACCAAGCCGGTCCAGCCGATGAAGCCGTAGACGAAGAGCCCGACAAGGACGACAGAGGGGAGGAAGAGGAGGACTGATATGAGCCGCTCTCCGCGAAACCGCCGACCTACTCGCAGCATCCAGACCCCCGGGGAAAGTATACAGGGCAGCCCGGCTCTTGCCGAGTCGAGCCGGGCTGCCCTTTCCCTAAATATCCCGTCCGACTAGTGGGGCACGATCCTACTTCAGGGCTGCCTGAGCCGCCCTGACCAGCTTGTCCTGAGCATCTTTGACATCTTTTGCAGCTAAGAAGAGGTTAATGACATCCTTAAAATCGGTCACCCAGGACTCGACGGCCGCGGCCCCGTGGATGACGCTCGGGACGATTGCATCCCTCGCCCAATCGTCCATGGCTGACTGGAGGTAGGGGTTAAACTTCGCCTTCTCCTCCGGAGTGATGTCGGTCCGGGCGGGGATCGAGCCCTTCCTCATGTTGAAGGCGATCTGGCCCTCCTTAGAGCCGCAGACGGCGAGCCAGATCGGGACATTGGCCGCGTTCGGAGCGGCGATGGGGAAGGAGAAGGAGTCGGAGAGTGCCACATAGATCCCCTTCGTCCCCGGAGGCGGAGCCCAGCCGATGTCCACCCCCTTGGCCATGAACCAGCCCATCGCCCAGTCGCCCATGATATTCATCGCGCCCGTGCCGGCCTTTAGGTATTCCAGGACCGTATCCCAGGTAAGGGCAGCATAGTCGGGGTTCACATAGTCGAGGATCCGCTTGAGGACATTAAGCGCATCGGTGACACAGGAGTCAGTCCAGGGGACCGCGCCGGTCCACAGGCCCTTATATTTCGTGGCCCCGCATGTGCCGGCCAAGATGCCCTCGAAGGCATGGGGTGCCTCCCACCCGCCGGCGTTACCCAGGACGATCGGGGCGATCCCCTGCGCCTTCAGGGTGTCAGCGATCGCGAAGAAATCGGCCCAAGTCGCTGGCGGGGTAAGGCCGTATCTCGCGAAGATCTCTTTGTTATACCAGAGGACATTGGAGCGGTGGATGTTGACCGGGACGCCCCAGTAATGGCCCTTGTAGAGGAGGAGCTCGAGCAGGTCCTTGGGGAAGACCTTGTCCCAGCCCTCGAGAGCGTAGAGATCATCCAGTGGTTTCAGATACTTCTCGGGTTCGTAGCCCTCGACCTCCAGGCCGGCGTGGAGCTGGAAGGTATCGGGTGGGTTCCCGGCGATGATCCTCGGCTTGATCACGGCCCGAAAGGCAAAGCCGGCACCACCGGCGATGGTGGCATTCACAACCTGCACATCGGGGGCTTCCTCCTTGTAGATCTCGAATAGAGCTGCTAATCCTTCTGCCTCCCCTCCCGCGGTCCACCAGCTTGCGACCACCAGTTGGCCCCCGCCGAAGAGGCACTGGGGGAAGACCCTGGAGTCGGGATAGCAGACCCACATGAATCTATCGGCCCAGGCCTTGGTGGGGATCCAGAGCTTCGCGCCCGCCTTGATGGGGAGCTCAGGGTTCTCGATGAGGATGAAAGATGGGTCTTGGATGTGTTTCCTGTTAGTGGCCCCCATCACGCCCGTCCAGTAGCCCTCATTGCCGAAGAACTGCTGGGCTACGGCCTTCAAGGTGGTCTCCGCCGGAGCGACATACTCCTGCCCCGGCTGAGCTGCCCCAATCGCTATTGACAGAAGGACCGCCAATAGCCCGAGCAACACGACCCTTCGCAAGAGCTTGGCTTGCCTCATCTTTCCTCCTTTCTTGGGGAAGAATCTAGCTTTTTATCTTGTCCTTTTATCACCCCCTTCCATCAAAAATATAGCACAGCTCTGAGCTGGGGTCAAGATCCGGGAGATCCGGCGGCCTCGCGGGCCAGGACGAGGGCGCCATACCCCACAGCTTCGGCCCCGAGGGGTGTCAGGAGGACCTGAGGCGGCGCAACGACGAGATGCTTGAGCATCTCCTGCCGCATCGGCTCGAGGATCGAAGGGTGCTCCAGCGCTAAGGGGCCGCCGACCGTGATGGCTTGAGGATCGTAGGCGTTGGCGATGTTCGCGAGGGCGATCCCACCGTAATGACAGGCCTCAGCGATCACTTCTTGGGCCAAGCGGTCGCCCGCCTCGGCCGCTTGGAAGATCACCGGAGCGGTGATGAACTCCAATAGCTGCCATCTGGGAGGCCCCAGGCCCCTGGAAGCGGCTATCCTCTCTTGTGCCAGCCTGAGGATGATGGAACCGTAGCCCTCTTTCGGCCTGAGATCCTCTTTAAGCAACCTCATCCTAGCATTCTTGGCGATCCCGGTCCCCGAGCAGTAGGCCTCGGCGCAGCCATAATTCCCACAGCCACATTTCAGCCCCCTCTCTTTCACGAGGAGATGGCCGACCTCGGCGGCATTCCCGTCCTTCCCGCGCAGCAGATGGCCTCCGTCCCAGACGCCTCCGCCGAAGCCGGTGCTCAAGGTGACGTAGACAAGGTGGAGAGCGCGCTTATCCTTTACATCCTTCCCGATCCCGAAGTAGACCTCCCCCAGGACCGCGGCGTTGCAGTCATTCTCCAATCGAACAGGGCAATGGAATTCCTCGCGCAGCGGCTCGACCAAGGGGATATACAACGGCTTCCCTTCTGCATCATCCGGAAGGTTGACCGGCTTGATATTCGCTGAGTTGCAGATGCTACCGGCCTTCAGTGGCCCGGCGGAGCCGATCCCGATCGCCGCGACCTCCTCGCCCACTTCTTTAAGAGCCTGCCGGAGGAGGAGGATCATCTGCTCAGCGAGGCCGAAGTAGGCCCAGCCGTCTCTATATGGTTCGAAGTGCTTTGAGCTGGCATCCGTCTCCTCTCTCAGGCGGAGACGGATCTGCCCGGCCCGATCAGCAATGATGAGGCTGAGCTTCGTCCCGCCGAGATCGAATCCAGCAAGATAGCTTCTCATTCAGAGATAGGCGGCCTCGTCGTCCTCTTGACCTAGCATAGCTTGGGATGGGAGCTGGGTCAAGAGAGGAGTGAGCCGGCTTCTCGATCCAGGATGACCGTGACTTCGGGATGGAGCTGCAAGACCGAGGCGGGGACGGCCTTAGTGATCGGCCCTTGAACCGCCTTTTTGAGAGCCAGGGCCTTCTCCCGCCCGCTGGCAAGCAGGAGGATCTTCCTCGCCCGCATGATCGTCTTGATCCCCATCGTGATCGCTCGGGTCGGGACCAGATCTAAGCTCCCAAATCGCCTCGCCTCCCTCCTTCTTGTCTCCTCCGAGAGGGCCACAAGCCTCGTCTCTGTCCCCCAGTCCGAGCCGGGCTCGTTGAACCCGATGTGGCCGTTCGGACCTAAGCCTAATATCAGAAGGTCGAGCCCCCCATGCCGGGCGAGCTCCGCCTCATACCTCCGGCACTCCTCCTCCGGATCGGGAACGAGCCCGTCGGGGATGTGAATGTTCTCCTCAGGGATGTTCACATGCCTGAAGAACCTCTCCCTCATGTAGCGGCGGTAGCTCTGGGGGTGGTCCTGAGGGAGGCCGTAGTATTCATCGAGGTTGAAGGTGATCACCCTTGAGAGGTCGAGGAGGCCCTGATCGTAGAAGCGGATTAAATTCTCATACATCCCGATCGGGGTCTCGCCCGTGGGGAGGCCGAGGACCGAGTCCCCCTTGAGCAGGATCTGCCGGGCCACGACCCTGGCCGCCTCGCGGCTCAACCCCTCGTAATCAGCTAAGACGATGAGCTTCATTCTTATCCCTCGAGAAGACTATCTCACCCCCGATGATCGTGTAGTGGACATTGAAGGCCTCGTCGAAGATCACAAGGTCGGCATCCTTGCCCACGGCGATGGTCCCCTTCCTCCGCTCCAGCCCGAGGAGCCTGGCCGGGTTCAAGCTGGCCGCCCTCACCGCCTCTGGAAGGGAGCAGCCGGTGAACTCCAGGAAGTTCTTCACTGCCTTCTCCATGGTCAGGGTGCTCCCGGCGAGGGTCCCATCGGCTAACCTGGCCACCCCGCTCTCGACGAAGACCTCTTGCCCCGCTAGGGAATAGCGCCCATCGCCGAGGCCAGCAGCACTGATGCTGTCGGTGATGAGGCAGATCTTGTCAATACCCTTTACTTTGAGAAGGAGCCTCACCGCCGCGGGATGGAGATGGACCCCATCAGCGATCAGGCTGACCATCGCATCTGAATCGAGGGCCGCGCCGACGGCCCCAGGCTCCCGATGATGGAATCCGCTCATGGCATTAAAGATGTGGGTGAACAGCCTCACGCCCCTCTCTACCGCTGCGCGGGCCTCCTCGTAGGTGGCGTTGGAGTGGCCGAGGGCGGGGACGGCAAACTCCTGGATCTCTTCAATCAAGCGGTCCCCGCCGGGGAGCTCGGGGGCCAGAGTCACGACCTTGATCAAGTCGCGATAGTTGGCCGTTAAAGCCCGAAACTGCTCTAGCGAAGGTTTGAGGATGTATTCGTGGTTGTGGGCCCCGGGCCTCTCCGGGGAGATGAACGGCCCCTCGAAGTGGACCCCTAAGACAACCTTGGCTCCGGTGGCCCGGGCCCGCGCGATGGCCTCCATGGCCTCCCTCAGCTGGCCCATCGGGCCGGTGATCAAAGTCGCCAAGAGCCCCGTCGTCCCATGGCCGGCATGGAGAGAGATGATCTCCTGGATCTCCCCTTCCCGGGCATCGGTGAAATTGTGGCCCCCTCCCCCGTTGACCTGGAGATCAATGAAGCCGGGGGAGACATAAAGCCCTGAGGCATCGAGCACCTCCACGCCACTCTGTTGGATTGCTCCCACCTCTCCTAATCGCTCGATTTTTCCACTAGCTATATAAAGATCCGCCACCTTCTTCTGGTGCCCGTCCTCCACGAAGATGACCACCCCTCGGCGGATGAGCAGATGGTTACTCATCGACAATGGCACCTGCAACGGAGTTATGCACAAGGGCTCTGGTCCGTTGCATCTCTTCCTGCGTCGGCCTTCGCTTGGGATGGACGCAGTTGGTCAGGAAGATCACGATCAGTTCATAGAGGGGATCGATCCAAAGGGATGTGCCAGTGAAGCCTGTGTGGCCGAAGGCCCGATCCGATAATAGGTCACCCGCAGGGAGGGTCCCACTCCCCTGGAGGAGCCAACCCAAGCCCCGCCGCTCGTTCAATCCCTCCGTTTGGGGTGAGCTCATCAAGCGGATCGAGGTGGGCGATAGGATCCTTTTCCCAGCGTAACTCCCCTTACTGAGGATCATCTGGGCGAAGAGCGCCAGGTCCCAAGCCGTCGAAAAAAGGCCGGCGTGGCCACTCACGCCCCCCATGGCCCAAGCGTTTTCATCGTGGACCACCCCGATCAAAACCCCGCCACGGCCGGGGTCATCTTCAGTCGCGGCTATCCGGGACTTCAGCGCTTGAGGGGGGTTAAAGAAGGTATCCTGCATTCCGAGGGGGGCGAAGATCCAGTCCTTAGCTAACACATCCAGGGGCTTCCCGGCGGCCTTTTCGATCGCCCATCCCAAAAGGATATATCCTAAGTCGCTGTAGATTACCCTCTCGCCTGGCCTAAAGGTGGGGGCGATGATGGGCCACCTATAGCTGAACAGCTCTTGGAAGACTCCCTCCCTGCCAGCCCCCTTGTAGAAGAGATTGGCCCAGGCCGGCAGGCCGGAAGTGTGTGTCAGCAAATGCCAAAGGGTAACTCCTGGGAGGTTAGACTGAGGGAGGAACTTCTCAACAGAGTCCTGCAGGTGCCAAATGCCGCGTTCCACGAGTGCTAATGCTAGAGGCACGGTGACGACCGCTTTGGTCAGGGAAGCAAGATCGAAGATGGTGGCTTTGCTCATCTCTCGCGGTTCGGGAACCTTCACGGCCAGCCCATAGCTGGAATACTTGATGACCTTTCCCTTCCGCGCAAGCAGCAGCACTGCTCCTGGGAAGATGCTCTTAGCTAAGGCGGATTGGATAACGGTATCAACGGTTTGAAGGCGTCCCCCAGCCATCCCTACATCCTCTGGATCACCGAACCCTAACTCGTCCATCACTGCCCCTTAAGTGCTCCCCAACTGATCTTCCCCAGCACTACGGGATGCTTGGCTCCCGTGGCACTGGGAACATTATTGGCCCTGCGATGGAAGGCCTGATAAGCGAGGATCGCAAAACCCATCGCCTCCTTAGCCTCAACTGGGATGCCGTAAGCTTGAGTCGTTGTAACATAGACCCCTTTAAGTCTCTCTTCCAGCATTCGCAGGAGCGTTCGGTTATAGGCCCCTCCGCCGCCTACGATAAGCTCATCAATTCCCCCTAGGAACCTCCGACAATTCTCAGCGATGGCCTCGGCCGTGAAAGCCGTCACGGTAGCGACAAGGTCCTCATTTCTCAGTCGGAGCGGACGGGCTCGTTCCATTAACCAGTTCAAGAACTCCTCCCCAAACTCCTCCCTCCCAGTGCTCTTTGGAGGCCGGCGACTGATGAAGGGATGCTGCAACAATTCCTGTAGCAGCCTCTGGTTCACTCTCCCCTTGGCCGCCATCTCGCCATTCCTGTCATAAGCCTGCTCATCGCCGGTGAGCCGGCGGAGGACCCCGTCGATGATCATGTTGCCCGGGCCGGTATCGAAGGCGATGATCTCGTTAAGCCCAGCCCCGGCAGGGAGGTAGGTAATATTGGCAATACCCCCGATGTTCAGGATAGCTCTATGCCTCTCCGGGTCATGAAAGAGATGGTAATCGGCGTAGGGGATGAGAGGAGCACCTTCGCCACCCGCGGCCAGATCTTTCGGGCGGAAATCTCCCACAGTAGTGATCTTCGTCCGCTCGGCGATCACATCGATCTCCCCGATCTGCAATGTTGAAGGGGCAGAGAACTCGAAGCCTTCCAGCCCTTGGGAAAGGTGGCAGATCGTCTGGCCATGGCTGCCGATCAGATCGATCTCCTCTCTGGACCTGCCGGCCTTCTCCATGACCTTCAGGGCCGCCTGGGCAAAGAGCTCCCCTAGATAGAAATCCATGCAGCAGAGCTCCTCCACTCTTCCCGATTCCCTTAAGGTGAGCAGATGGCGCTTAAGTTCTGATGGGTAAGGATAGGTTTCCAGTTCTATTAATTTCGCTATGAGCTTGGGTTCCGCTCCTTCCCTCGGCTCTAACTCCCTGATCTCCACGAGGACGGCAGTGATCCCGTCCATGGAGGTGCCGGACATTAGACCGATCACAAGCATCCTATCCCTCCAGTTTTAGCTCCTTGAGCACTCTTCTCACAAATCCCTCATGCTTCTCCAAGAGCCTCCTCGCCTCCTCATAGGAGATCCCCGCTTTGAGCATCACCAGTGCCGGCTTCACCTCATAGTCAGCCTCCGCTAGGGCTTCCCTGATCTTTCGCGGGTCTTCCCCTGTCAGTGCCTTCAGGATCTCTTCGGCTCTTCTCCTCAATTTTCGATTGGTGGCCCGCATGTCGATCATGAGATTGTCATATACTTTCCCGAGCTTGACCATCGCTGCGGTGCTGAGCATGTTCAAGACCATCTTCTGGGCCGTGCCCGCCTTCAGCCGCGTCGAGCCGGCGATCACCTCCGGCCCGACCACGGGGGCTATCGGGATATCCACTAATCTCACTAAGCTGGAGTCCGGGTTAGTCGTGATCCCGACCGTCTTTATCCCTTTACTCTTGGCCGCTGCGATACAGCCGATGACAAAGGGGGTCTCCCCGCTGGCGCTGATCCCGACAACAAGGTCCTTTTCGGTCATGCCCCGTTCCTCCACCAATCTCTCTCCAGCGGCTCGATCGTCCTCCTCACTCTCGACGGCCCGGGAGAAGGCTTGTTCCCCTCCGGCAAGGAGGCCCTGAATGCGCTCGGGGGCGACGCCGAAGGTGGGCGGGCATTCCACGGCATCGAGGACCCCGAGGCGGCCGCTCGTCCCCGTCCCCACATAGAAGATGCGTCCGCCCCTCTTGTAGCTCTTTATAAAGGCTTGCACAGCCCGCGCAATCTGATCCAGCTCCTGGCCGACGGCCTCGGCCACCTTCTTGTCCTCAAGGTTCATGATCTGGAGGATCTCCTTGATCGATCTCCGATCCAGACCGAGGGAGCTGGGGTTCCTCTCCTCCGTCAGGGGCTGCCGCTGGGCCAAGGTCTAACCTCCTCTCCTTCCTCGCAATTGAGGATTCAACAGGTCCTGTAAAGCATCCCCTAGGAGGTTAAAGCCCAGGACGGCCAAGGCGATGGCCGCGCCGGGGAAGACCGTCGCATAGGGGCTTAGCTCCAGGTAGCCCCGCCCTTCGCTTACCATCAACCCCAGGGAGGGCTGAGGGGGCTGAGTCCCTAGCCCCAAGAAGCTTAGGGACGATTCGAAGATGACCGCCGCGGCCAGCTCGATTGTCGCCTGGACGAATATGGGAATGGCCGCGTTGGGCAGGATGTGCCGCGCGATAACCCGCCAGTCGGAGGCCCCCAGCGCCCGGGCGGCCTCAATATAGTCCTCCTCTTTGACGGCCAGAGCGGGGGCCCGCGCGATCCGCGCGAAGATCGGGGTATAGACGATCCCGATCGCCAAGATAGTGCTGAGGGAGCCGGGGCCTAGAATGACCACGATGGTGATGGCCAAAAGCAGCACAGGGAAGGCGAAGAGGACATCCATCGCCCTCATAATCGGGGTCTCCAAGCGGTGGAAGTAACCTGCTAAGACCCCCAGACTGCCCCCGAGGAGCACGGCCAGCATGACCGAAGAGAGGGCGATGTAAAGCGATGTCCTGTAACCGTAGATGATCCGGCTCAGGATGTCCCGACCGTAGAAGTCGGTGCCCAGCAAGAACTTGCTAGTCGGGGCGGAGAATCGCTCAGCCGGATGCATCGTGGTGGGATCATAAGGGGCTATCAGCGGGGCAGAGAAGGCGATGGAGAAGATGGCAAGCAAGAGGGCCGCTCCTCCGAGGCCCTTCTTGTTCCTCAGGAGCCCTCGCAGTAGGCGCCGCGCACCTGTCCTGAAGACGCGTTCCTCGTGAGTCAGAGCTTCATCCATAGCGGATCTTTGGGTTTAGGAAGACATAAAGGAGATCGACTATTAAGTTCACTATTACAAAGCCGACGGTGACAAAGAGAACTACTGCCTGAAGCAAGGGGTAATCCCTCTGGATGACCGACTCCACACTGAGCCTCCCCAGGCCCGGGATGGCGAAGACCTGTTCGACAATGATGGTCCCTCCCAGGAGGTAGCCGGCGATGATCCCGACCAGAGTAATGATGGGGACCATGGCGTTCTTCAGTATATGCTTGAACACAACGATCTTTTCCGGAAGGCCCTTCGCCCGAGCGGCCTTGACGTATTCCTGTTGGCTCACTTCGAGCACGGCGGCCCGAGCCATGCGGGCCATCGCCGCAGCATTCGGGATGGCCACAGTGAGGGCGGGGAGGAAGAACCCCTGCAAGTTCTTCAGTGGAGCTGCGGCAAATGGGGGGAAGTTGACGATCGGAAACCAGCCCAGATGGACGCTGAAGAGGAGGATGAACATGGTGCCGCTCCAGAAGGCCGGCGTGGAGAGCCCGAACAGCGTCATGGTTTGAAAGGCAATGTCAACAACCTTAGAGGAGGTGGTGGCAGCCATCGTCCCCATAGGGATAGCGACTACCACCGCCAGGAAGAGCGCATAAATGGCCAATTCCAAGGTGAAGGGGAACCGCTGGAGGATGAGTTTGAGGACAGGCTCGCCAGTCCTGACAGACCGCCCCAGGTCCCCCTTGAGGACCCTCCCCAGCCATAAGGCGTATTGGATATGTAGCGGCTTGTCCAGGCCCAGAGAGCTCTTCAGTCTCGTGAGCAGCCCAGGGTCGGCGGCCTCGGTCCCCAGCAGCACGGTGGCAGGGTCTCCCGGGATCAGGTGAATGATGGAGAAGACGATCACGGAGACGACGAACAGGACGGGTATTAGGAAAAGCAGTCGCTTTATAATATAAGTCTGCATGGAACTGGAAGGGGAGGCCCAGCGCGCGATGAGCCTCCCCCTCCTGAACTGTCTTCCGCGTTAGCGATCGAGCCAGGTCTCCCGCACGGAGACGATCGACTGGGTCGGCAACAAGGCGAAGCCCTTGACATCGGACCTCTTGATAGCAAAGATGTCGGCATAGGCTAGGAAGAGGAAGGGGACCTGATCCGCGAGCCTGATCTGTAGCTCTTTATAGATTTGCACCCGCTTCTCAAAGTCCAGTGTAGTCCTTCCCTCCTGCAAGAGTCGGTCCGTTTCAGGGTCATTAAACTTGAAGACATTAGTGGTCCCTTGGGAGAAGACATGGCGGTAGAGGTGGAGATCCGGCTCTGTAAACCCGGAGTTCAGTGAGACAAATGTATCGAAGTCGCTCTCCCGCCACCGCTGGAGGAAGGTCGCGAAGTCCACCGACTCGATCTCCGCGGTGATGCCGACGGCCTTGAGCTGCTCTTGGATCACCTGGGCAATCTTCAAGGCGTCGGGAACAGTGGGGATAGGCATGATCTTGAAGCTCAACTCCTCATGGCCAGCCTCCTTGAGGAGTTGCTTTGCTCTATCGATATCCGGGGTATAGTTCGGCAGGGCAGAGGGCGGCAGTGGCTCCCACTTGGCAACCGCCGGCGGCAGGGGCCCGCCCACAGCGGCCCGCCCGAAGTAGACGATCTCGATGAGCTGCTGCCGATCGATGGCCAGGCTCAGTGCCCGCCGGACTCGGACATCTTGGAAGGCCGCCCGCTGGTTCTGGATCCCCAATAGACTGTAGGAGAGCTCGGGGAGGGAGATCACCTCGAAGTTCCCGAGACCGGCGAACGCCCCCGCAGCGGTGACATCGACCCCGAACCCGAAGATCAGATCCACCTCCCCCGTGCGTAACGCGGCCCGCAGCGTGGCCGGATCGGGGATTTGCCGGATGAGCAAGCCATCCAAGTAGGGCAAGCCCTCTTGCCAATACTCCCCGTGCCGGGCCAAGCGCACGAAGTCTGGGCCGAACTCCACGAGCTTGAACGGCCCGGTGCCGAGTGTCTTGACTTTGGGGTCGCCGACCTTCGCCTCGAAGTCCTTTGGCACGATCCCGATCCCCGGAGCGAGGGCCATGGTCTCCAAGAAGGGGGCGAACGGCTCCTTAAGGGTGATCCTGACCTCCAAAGGATTGATGATCTCGATCTGCTCGATGAGCTCGAGCCGGCTCCGTTGTGGGGACTTCGTGTCGGGGTTCAGGATCCTCTCGAAGCTGTATTTCACATCCTCAGCCGTCAGAGTGCTTCCATCATGGAACTTCACACCTGATCGTAGCTTGAAGGTATAGACCTTCCCGTCGGGCGAGACTGTCCATGACTCCGCTAAGGCCGGCTGGAGATTGAGTTCGTTGTCGTATCTCAATAGGCCCTCATAGATGTGCTCCATAACCCTAAAAGAGGAGAAAGCCGTAGCCACATGGGGATCGAGGTTAAGGATCTGTTGGGTAATCCCTATCTCGAGGGTCCCGCCGCGCTTAGGCCCCTGCCCCTGAAGCTGAGGCCCTCCAAGGAGCAAGGCCAGAGCCAGGACAGTAATCAGCCCTAGCACCACTCTGAATCTATTGCTCCGCATTTTAAGAACCTCCTTCTTGCTTGAACTCTGTTTGACCAGTTCTCGTGATTACTCGGTCATCTCCCACCTCCTTATCTGGTCTGGGTCACCGCCTCAACTCCACATACAACTGGTAGCGGTCTCCCCGATAGCTCGAACGGACATGTTCGATGGGGGTCGAGCCATCGGCAAGGTAAGTGGTCCGCTCCATGAGGAGCATCGGAGTGCCGACCTGAACTCTCAAGACCTCCGCCTCATACTCGTCGGCCAGCTTGGCCTCTATGGCCTGCTCGGCCCAGCCGAGCTCGAGCCCAAACCGCTCGCGGAGCGTCTCATACAAGGAGCGATCGGTCAGGTCGAGCTCCTCGATCCCCGGGCAGAACCTCCTCCTCAAGAAGGAGGTCTCCAAGGCCATCGGCTCGCCGTCGGCCAGGCGGACCCGCTGGATCTTGACGAACTCCTCCTCCGGCTCAGCCTTGAGCCGGGGGAGCAATTCCGGGGCCTGGAGGAGGCGGACCTCCAGGACCCGCGCCCCGGGCCTCATCCCACGGGCGCGCATGTCCTCAGTGAAGCTGGTCAAGCGGAGGAGCCCCTGGCGGAGCTTCGGCTCAGCCACGAATGTCCCTTGGCCCTGCCTCCGGCGGATGAAGCCCTCATTCTCCAGTTCGACGAGCGCCTGTCGGACCGTCATCCGGCTGACATGGAAGAGCTGGACCAGCTCCGTCTCAGAGGGGATCCGCTCATGCGGCCTTAGCTCGCCGCTCTCGATCTTCGCCTTCAGGACCTCCTTCAGTTGGTAATAGAGCGGCAAGGGGCTGCTCCTATTGATGAGCATCGTCCGCTCCCATGGGCCCGGCCTACTCGACATGTTGTATAGACGATAGCACAAGTCCGCGGGAAAGTCAAGCCCCGCTGTTGAGCGTTACGGGACGGAGCTCACCGGGTGACGAGGGAGGAGTAGATCCTTAGATAGTCCCTGAGGTGCCTCGTGATGAGGAAATTCTTGCGGACATGCTCCCGCCCGGCCTGGCCCAGCTCCCTCGCGAGCTCGGGATAGCGGAGAAGGTGCTTCACGCGGTCCGCGGCCTCAGGGATCGAGTTCGCCAGGAGCCCAGTCCTCCCGTCGATGACTTGCAACTTGATCCCGCCGACCGCGGTCGCCACGACCGGCTTCCCCTTCCACAACGCCTCGGTGACCGTCAGGCCGAATCCCTCCCGCAACGACTTCTGGATGATGACATCCGCACCGCGCTGTAGGGCATTGATCTCGATATCCGACCTCGGCGGGAGGTCCAGGACATAGACCTCAGGAGCTCGCTCCGCCGCCTTCAGGACCTCTTGATAGACCTCGGCCCCTTCGGGGTCATCGGAGGCCGCACCGCCAGCGAGGACCAATCGGCAAGGGATCTCCTTCCTGACGAGCCGGTAGAGCTCGATCACCCCTAGAGGGTCCTTGAACCGGTCGAACCGCGAGACCTGGAGGATGATCGGCTTATCCCGGTTGATACCATACTTCTCATAGACCTCGTCGATCTTAGCGGGCGGGAGCTCCCTGTTCTTGTCGCTTAAGGGGTCGATCGAGGGCGGGACGATGAACTGGGGGATAGGGAGGGCCTGGGTGAACTCCTCCATAGAGAAGACGGCCGCATCGTATCTCTCGAGATATTGAGCGAGGAGAGCCCAGGTCCCCCGGTCCGGCCTCGAGAGGTCGATGTGGCATCGCCAGATCCATTTACCCTTACGCTTATGCTCGATCAAGGCCGCCGGCTGAGGGTCATGGACCATCACTAGGTCCGCGCGGAGATCGAGCCGCTCTGCATTCTGGCGATTGACCCTCTTGTATTCCTCGAGCATCTCCGGGGTAATAGCGACCTCGGCCCCCTGTAGGGCATTATGGAGGCTCTTGGTCGTGTGGAAGAAGAGCGGTGTCCCCGTGATCGCCTCCCAGCGGGTCTTGAGCCCAAGCTCGTTGAATAGCGGGATGAGGGAGTGGAGCATCTCCGCCACCCCGCCGCCGTCCTTGGCGGAGTTGATGTGCAGTAATGAGAGCCCACGGAGTTCCTCCGCCAGCCTCTTCAGCTTGGCGAGCTCCTCCGCCCCGATGATCCCTTCATAATCAGAGATCTTAGGCATCAGTTATCCTCCAGATCCGTCTAATTTTGCGATCATATCACCCGCGAGGGATAAGGGCAAGCTCACTCAGCCCCTTCCTTCAGCAGCCTCGCCATCGCGCTGGGCCAGGCGGCCGACCAGAGCTGGAGGTCACACCCCTCGCCCGGGACTGCCCCGGGGCCCACTAATCCGCTCTGCTCATCCCAGTAGAAGAGCTCGGGGAAGCCCAGCCTCTCCAGGGCTGTGCCGACGCGCAGGGCCACCTCGAGCAATCCCTCTCGCCTATGGATGAGGGCCCCCTTAGCGATGAAGAACTGCTCGAACGGCCAGATCGCCCCTAAGTGGTAAGCGGTCGGGGAGTAATCGGGCTGGCCCGGGGCATAGGTGCGGAAGCCGTAGGGCGTCTCCAATGGCCTTGAGGCAATGCAGATGGCCTCGAGCTTCTCCGGAGGGAGGTCCTCGGGCCGGAGATAGGCGAGCAGGTGGAGCCCATCTGATGAGATCCCCCCGATCGGCCCATCCCCATCTCTCGCGATCAGGGGATAGTCGAGCTCCTTATCCCACAACTCGTCGAGGAGGGCCCGGAGGCCCTTGGTGGCCTGCCCTTCCAGCTCTGCGGGGCTGAGCCCAAGGTCGACCGTCTCAGCCAACTCCGCGGCGGCCCGCAGGGCCGCGACGGTCTGGGCTTGAACTAAAGTATAGGCCACGGGGTAGGAGGGCTCAGCACGGCCTGGAAGGCGCGAATCCTTCCAGTAAGTGGCCCTCAAGGCATACCGTGTAGCCCCACAGATCTGGGGGTCCTCCCAGAAGAGCCCTCCACGGATGTGAGAAAGGATGTAGTCGAGTGCGGCTTTCAGGCCATGGTTATACCGTTCCGCTAGGGATCGATCTCCTGACCTCCTGAGGTAATCCGCGGAGGCGACCAGGAGGAGTTGGCTCGTCTCCGCCGCGTTATAGTGGGTCTTCAACCCTCGGATCTCCACCTCGGCGAACTCGTGGAGCGCCCGCCCCGGCTCCTCCCCTGTGAGGGGATCATAGCGCTTCCCCTGAGTCAGGAGGGCGAATCTAATCGCTCCCCTTAAGAGCTTTGGATCGCGAAGCATCAACGCTGTGGTGAGAAGGTCCCGGGTGAAGAGCCCGAAGCGGGCCCTGCCCCGGCTCATCCCGGAGTTGTATAGTGTCAGCTGAGTATCGTCAAGGGTGATGGTCGTCCGGAGTCGCTCCAGCCCTCTTGCGGCTGCATCCAATAGCTCCTGGGGAATCTCCCGAATTGGCCTCATGCCGCGAGATGCTCTTACCCTTTCAGGGCTCCGGCGAGGATCCCCCGGACGAAGTAGCGCTGGAGCGAGAAGAAGACGGCCAGGGGCAGGGCCATAGAGACGAAGGCCGCCGCGGTCAGGAGGTGCCAGTCCTGGCCCCGCGAGCCGACGAGCAGACTCAACTTCAGTGTCACCGGGGCCACTCGCTCGAAGCCTCCTAGATAGACGAGCGCTACTAGCAGGTCGTTCCACACCCAGAGGAACTGGAAGATGGCCACTGACGCTAAGACCGGCACGGAGAGGGGGAGGAGGAGCCGGGAGAAGGCGGTCCAGCGGGAGGCACCATCCAAGTAGGCAGATTCGAAGAGCTCGGCCGGGAGGGCTCCGAAGAAGTTTCGCAAGAGATAGATCTGCAGGGGGAGGCCATAGCCGGTATGGGCGAGCCAGACGCCGAGGAAAGTCCCCGAGAGGCCGAGGCGATTGAAGAGCCGCAGGACCGGGATGAGGGTCATCTGCAAGGGGATCACGATCAGGCCGATGACGATCATGAACAGGGCCTGCCGACCGCGGAACTCCATCCAGGCAAAGGCATAGGCGGCGAGGGAGGCGATGGCGATGGGGATGAGTGTGGCCGGGATGGAGATGAACAGGCTATTCAAAAAGGCTCGCCCCATCCCTTCTTGGCCCACAACCCGGATGTAGTTCTCCAAGGTGAACTGGGTGAAATCAAAGGGATGCTGGAAGACCGTCCACCAGCCGGAGTTGATGATCTCCTGTTGGGGGCGGAATGAACTGATCAGCATCCCCAGTGAGGGCGAGATCCAAATCAGGGAGATCACGATGATCACCAGGTGCAAGGAGATCCTCGTGAGGGCTCGTGCCATTTTAGCCATCAGCGGAGTGCCTCCTGGGCCCGGAAGCGCCGGATGTTGACCAAGACGGCCGGAATGATGGCCAAGAAGAGGATAGTCGCGATCGCGCTCGCCAGGCCGTAGTTCCGGAAGGCGAACATCTCCTTATACATGCGGTTGGCGACGACCTCGGTATCGTAAGCCCCATTGGTCATGACATAGACGATATCGAAGACCTTGAGCACGAAGACGACCATCGTCGTCGCCACGACCGCGATGGTCGACTTGAGGAAGGGGATCGTCACATACCGGAAGACCTGCCACTCATTAGCCCCGTCGATCCGGGCGGCCTCGAGCATCTCCTTGGGGATCCCCTTGTAGGCCGCGGAGAGGATCACCATGCAGAAGCCGGTCCAGACCCAGATCCCCACGACAATAAGCGCCAAATTGTTGATCCAAGGCCGCTCGATGAGCCAACCGATCGGCTGGAACCCCAGGGCGTTGACGATCCCGTTGAGGAAGCCGATCTGGGGTGTCCCCGCCGGGCGATAGGCGTAGATGAACCTCCAGATCACTCCGGCACCGACAAAGGAGATCGCCATCGGCAGGAAGATCACGGACTTGACTATCACCTCATAGCGGACGCGGTCGAGGAGCACGGCCAGAAGCAGTCCCAGAGAGACGGTCAGAGCAGTGAAGACGACCAGCCAGATGGCATTATTGCGGAAGGCGAGCAACATCGGCTTGGCGGTGAACGCCGTCCGATAATTGGCCAGCCCGACAAACTTGTCAGAGCGTGGGCCGAAGAAGCTGATGATGATCGTGTGGACGGTAGGATAGACGAGGAAGGTCCCCAGCATGAGCAGTGCTGGCGCGAGATAGAGCCAATGAGCCCGACCTCGCTTCATCGCCATCCCCTTTCAGCAGGCTCGAGGGGAGAGTAAAAAAGCTGGGGCGAAGCCGCCAGCGGCCCCGCCCCAGCCGAGGCCTCGCTCAACTTACTTCCCGTAGGCCGCCACAGCTGCCGCCTCGATCTCGGCGAGAACCACATCGAGGCTCACACCGCTGACATAATCCAAGACGCCCTTCCAGAAGGCCCCGGAGCCGACTGCGGCCGGCATGAGGTCCGAGCCGTCGAAGCGGAAGACCTCAGCGCTCTTAAGGATTTCTGCAGCCTTGCGGGTGATGTCATCGGGATAGACCGCCGGATCGACCTTAGTGTTGATCGCGAGCTTCCCGAGCTTGCCGACCCAGATCGCCTGAGCCTCAGCAGAGGCCAGATACTTGAGGAGCTCCCGCACTTCGGGCGTGTCCCTGAAGGCGCTGATCAAGTCGCCCGCCCCGAGCAAGGGGTTCCCCCACGCCGGATCGATGGGCGGGAAGACGAAGATGCTATAGTCTTCGACCGGCTTCAAGTTGGGATAAGCACCGAGGATGAAGCTCTGAATGAAGGTGGCCTGGCGATGGAGGAAACAGCCTGGTGGGGTGGTGAACATCGCCGCGGGAGAATCACCGAAGTTAGTGGAGAGGACTCCGGTGGTCCCACCGAAGACATAGGCGTTATTCCGGGCGATCTGGCCGAAGAGCTCGAAGGCCCGCTTCACTGCCGGATGGGTCCAGGGGATCTCGTGGTTAACCCACTTATCGTAGAGGTCTGGCCCAGCGGTCCGGAGCATAATGTCCTCGATCCAATCAGTCCCCGGCCAACCGGAGGCCGCCCCGCTCTCCAGTCCGATGCACCAAGCGGCCTTTCCCCCAGCAGCAAGCCCCTCGGTGAACTTCATCAAGTTATCCCAGGTGGAGATGCTGAAGGCCTTGCCCCAAATCTTGGCGTTATACCAGACCAGGCTCTTTAAGTCAGCAGAGATGAAGAGGCCATAGACCTTCCCGCCGACACTCCCCAGGTCGACGAAGGCCTTGGGGTGATCCGAGAGGTCTAGGAAGTCGAGCGGCACCAGTCCGCCCTCGGCGACGAACTCCTTCATCTGGCCAGGATTGGGCATGGCGGCTACATCTGGAGGGTTCCCAGCCTCGAACCGAGTGACGAGGATCGTCGGAAGGTCTCGCCCGACGCTCTCCACCTTCACATCGATTCCCGTCCGCTGCTCGAATGGCTTGAGAGTCTCCTCAAAGGCCTGTAATTCCGTCCCGCTCCACAGGACCATGACCGTCACCGAGCGCTGCTGCGCCAAACCGAAGGCCGCCAGCAGCGCCGCGATCACCAGCGTCACAAGAGAGATGCTGAGAAACCTTCTGGACATCCGTTACCTCCTTAACATTTGAATTCGGCCTTTCCTGTCGCTCTCTACTCTGTTACTCCATCGATCACCTCCTTCCGCACGGCCAGCCAGCCGCTCGAGCAGTGTCCCCGGCTTGCCGAAGAGATCTTGCAAGACCAGCAAGGCTGCCCCCTTCGCGCAGGCGAACTCCCGATCTTGGGCCGGCTCGAGCTGGAAGGCCCGCCTGAAGCCCGGCCCGAGCCTCTCTTGCAAAACCCCCAGACAGCGCTCGAGGAAGGGCGCCTCCAGCTCCCCAAGGATCCCGGCGTTGATGATCACCCTGGAGGGATCGAAGAGGGCGACTATGTTAACTAATGGGAGGGTCAGATGCGCGACCAGCCTAGGGATCAAGTCCTCCGGATCGCCAAGGGCCCTTGTAATCTGCTCTCCCAGCTCGACATAGGCCTCCTGGAGCGAGGCGGCATTCCCATGCGCCCCGTGGAAGATCCTCCCCCCGATAAGGACACCGCCGCCCATCCTGATATCCCCCCTAGTCCCAGGGCGGAGGACCACATAGACCAGAACATCATCATCGTAGCCCATGTGGTGGTATTCCGATAGCGCCATCAAGTTGGCATCATTGTCCACGAACACCGGGACCCTTAGGAGATTCCGGAGGAACCGCTTGACCGGGATCCCTTCCCAAGACGGGAGGTTCCGCCCGGAGATCGTGATCGTCTCACCCTGCAAGAAGGCTGGGACCCCCAAGCCGAGGCCGAGGGCTTCACCTAAGGAGAGGCCTGCCCGCGCGACTAACCTCCTGACTTCGGCCCCGACGAGCTCGAGGATTGCCTCAGGTTCCCCTTCAGAGGAGATGGGGCAGGCTGTGGCCTCGATCGGGCGACCGGCGAGATCGCTCAGGACGAGCTCCAGCTCCGGGATCTCTAGGTCGACGCCGATCGCGTATTTGGCCCGTTCGTTGAACCGGTAGAGGATGGGCCGGCGCCCGCCGGAGGACTCCTTCCGCCCATCTTCGCAGATGAGCCCCTCCGCTAAGAGGTGACTCACGATCCGCTCGACCGTAGGGCGGCTCAGGTTGCAGGCCTCACATAATCCCCTTATCGGGAGGCTCCCGTTCTCCCTCAGGGCCAGGAGGACCTTAGACGCTCCTCGCAGCTCAGGGGCCAAACCACCCCTCCTCCGGACTTCTGCCCGATCTTTTGCAAAAGCCTTGGCAGAAGTATAATGGGAAAGAACTCCGCTGTCAAGTGCTGGGCCGCCTCAACCTGGGGGAGCTAACTGCTCTTTTAACCCCGCTTAATCTTCGTCCTCATCCCGAGGAGACACTCCTGGAGCTCCACGCCCTCAAGCTCGCAGCCGGAGTCGATCACACAATCCCGGATCAGCGAGCCCTCGATCCGGACATCATCGAAGATCACAGACCTCTGGACGATGGAGTCGCGGATCACGACACCCCGGCCTAGCCAGAGGTCCTCGCCCGAAAGAGCGATGTTCGCCTCGATATATGAGGCCCGATCGCCGATATCGAACCATCTCCCCCGAAAGACGAAGCCCTCGAGCTCGACCCCCTCTTCAAGGAGCCATTCATTGAGGAAGCCCGGGGCATCCCTCCCTTTCCCGGTCTGCTCGAGGAACTTCTCGATCAAAGGGAAGACTCGGGGAGGATAGATGTAGCAGGCAGTGCTCACGAAGGCCGAGCGGGGCCGAGCGGGCTTCTCTTGGAAGGAGATGATCCCTGAGCCCTCGTGGCGCGCCACGAGCTCGGCGACGCCGTACCTCCGCTTAGCCTTCCCCGGATCGCTGAGATCGTAGAGGGCCAGCAGCGGCCGCCCGCGGTAGGCGGCGATGAACTCCCCAAAGTCGAGGTCGAGGATGTTGTCCCCTCCAAGGACTAAGATCTCTTCCCGGAGCTGGAGTTCCCTGATTAGGAAGGCGAGGGCCCCGACGGCCCCCAGCTTCTCCTCCTCGCTCTGGGTCTCTTCGACTACTAACTCCACATCATCTTTATGATGGTTTGCAGCCCATCTCTCGAACTGGGGAGCGAACCGCCGGTTGACAGAGATGATCGGTCTCCCTGTAAGTCGTGCCTCGAGCTTATCTAGGAGGTATCCGATGATCGGCCTCCCCGCTACGGGAAGGAGCGCCTTCGGCCGATCTTGGGTGAGCGGCCAGAGCCTCCTTGCGAAGCCACCAGCGAGGATGATCGTCTTCAAGGTGAGGCGTGCCTCCCAGCCAAATTGTATGAGGGGAGCAGCGGAGGCGCAAACGCCCGGCCAGCCGCGAAGAGCCCTCTACTCCCCAAGAGGGGATAATGCGAATGGTGCGAGCTCAGCGGCCATCAAACCCCTTCGGGGAGCTGGACACCTCTCAGGTGCTCGGCTGCCTTCTCCGGAGGCACGGGGTTGATGTAGAGCCCGGTCCCCCACTCGAATCCCGCGACTCTGGTCAAGCGGGGGAGGATCTCGAGGTGCCAGTGGTAATCATATTGGAGCGTCGCCCAATAGCCGGGCTTCCCCGGGCGAGGGACGGGATTCGGTGAGGTCTGGAGCATCATGTTGAATGGGGGATCATTCAGGAGCAGCTTCAGCCGGAGGAGCGACCGCTTGAGGACCCGTGCCAGCCCCCAGCGCTGCTCCTCGTTCATCCTGGTGAAGTCATGCAGATGGTATTTGGGGAAGATCACAAGCTCGAAGGGGAGGCGGGAGTCGTAGGGGGCCCAGACGATATAGCTATCGCTCTCTTCGACGATCCTCTCTCCACCGAGGGTCTGCTCTTGGATGAGCAGATCGCAGAAAATGCACCTCTCCTTATCTTCGTAATAGCGTCTGGCCGCTTCGAGCTGGTCTCGGACATTCCTCGGGACGACGGGGGTGGCGATGATCTGGGAATGGGGGTGAGAGAGCGAAGCCCCGGCTGCCACCCCGTGGTTCTTGAAGAGCAGGATATAGCGGAACCGGTGGTTGTTCATGAGCTCGCGCATCCGCTGGATGTAGGCCTCGATCGCGAGGCGGACCTGTTCGAGCGGGAGGTCGGCCAACTCCAAACGATGATCCGGTGTCTCGATCACCACCTCATGGGCCCCGACCCCTCTCATTCGATCGAAGAAGCCGATCCCCGCCCGGCCCAGCTCCTCATAGGCCTCCAGGGCCGGGAACTTGTTCGGGACCACCCGGACCCGCCAGCCGGGCGTGTTCGGCCCGCCCCCATTGCGAATGGCGAAGAGCTCCGGCGGGGTCTTGGCCTCATTCCCTGGACAGAAAGGGCATTGAGCCGGCTCGAGTTGGGGGAGTTCCTCATCCTCCCTGGTGAGGAAGTCAGTCGGCCGCTTGGCTCGCTCGACGGCGATGATCACCCAGCGGTCCGCGAGCGGCCCCCTTCGCAGCTCAGGCATCTTTCCTCCTTAATCTTGCCCAGCTCGTGCCCATGCTTACCAGGCTCGGGGGTGATTGTCAACAGCCGCGCGGGAGAAGACCAGCTCCCCTCCCACAAAGGCCATCTCGACCTGGATCTCCTCGATTGAGGAGGGCTGTTCGAACGGATCTGATGAGAGGACGACGAAATCGGCCAGCTTCCCCGGCTCGAGCGAGCCCTTCGAGCCCTCTTCAAAAGAGGCATAGGCCCCGCCGAGGGTATAGCAACGGATGGCCTCCTCCACTGGCAGCCGCTGGGCCGGATAGGGGGCATTGACCGCCTGATTTATCCCGAAGAGCGGCCCAAGGGGCATGCAGTCCGAGCCGAAGGCCAGCTTGATCCCGGCCTCAAAGACCGAGCGGTGGGGCCCGATCCGGCCCGTCCGCCCCTTCCCCAGCCTAGTCTCATACATGTCCCCTGGCCTGGCCCACTTGAGGAAGTTCGGCTGCATCGAGGCGATCAGCCCGAGATGGGCCGCCCGCTCGAGCTGTTCCGGGCTCGCCAGCTCGAAATGCTCGATTCGCCAACGGTCCTCCGGCCCGACTCCCACTCGCTCGTAGGCTCGCAAGACCTGCTCGATCGCCCGGTCCCCGATCGCATGGGTCAAGACCTGCCAGCCTTGCTCATGGGCCTCCCGCAAAAGTTGGAAGAGCTCCTCATCGCTGTAATTGAGCTTCCCCAGGCCGGGACGATCGCGGTATGGCTCGCTCAAGGCAGCGCTCCCCGCCCCAATGGAGCCGTCGGCGAAGAGCTTCACCCCTCCGAGGCGGAGCCACTCATCGCCGAAGCCGGTGCGGAGGCCAGCCTCGAAGAGCCGAGCTGCATCTTCGACCCTGGGATTAAGATAGATCCGGAGCTTGAGGCGGCTCGCTGCCCTTAGCTTTTGATAAGCTCTGATGTAACTCGGTTTGACGATCTCGTGGGCCGAAGTGATCCCCAGGGAGTGGGCCAGCCTAGCAGCGGCCAGGATCGCCCGCTCGAGCTCCTCTTGGCCGGGCTCGATCTGCTCGTGGAACCACCAGGCCGCCTCCTCCCAAAGGAGGCCCCGCTCCAGGTCGGCCTGGCCCGCGAGTTCCTCGGGGAGTTTGACCAACTCGAGAGCCTTGGAATTGACGCTTAACAGGTGGCCATCGACGCGGAAGAGGGCCACCGGGCGGTCCGGTGCGACGCGGTCGAGGTCTCGTCGATTGACATAGCACCGCTCCGGCTCGGGCCAGCGGCTCTCCTCCCAGCCCCGGCCGATCAGCCACTCCCCGGCAGCTCGCTCTTCCCTGGCTGCGCGGATCATCTCCAGGAGCGCGGAGAGCGAGTGGGCGCCGCTCAGGTCGAGGTAAGCCGTCTTGACAAGGCCAGTCGAGACGAGATGGGTATGAGCGTCGATGAACCCCGGGAGGACGGTCCGGTCCCCAAGGTCGATGACCCTTGTCCCTGGAGAGGCGAGAGAGCGGACCTCCTCATCCCTGCCGATCGCGCTAATTCGCCCAGAGGAGATAGCGATAGCTTCGGCAGTCCCGGGCTCCCCAAGGGTGTGTACCCGTCCGTGGACCAAGATCAAGTCCGTGCCGACCCGGTGGGCCATCAAAGGGAGAGGTTAGCGGAAAGGGCGGGATTAGGCAAAAAAGAAAGGCGAAGAGCATAGCCCTAAGGCACAGGGGATAGAGCTTGTAGTGGCGCTCAAAGGTGCTGAAAGCGCCTCTTGTTGCTCCTTAGAAAGGAGGTGATCCAGCCGCAGGTTCCCCTACGGCTACCTTGTTACGACTTCACCCTCCTCATGAGGCTCACCTTCGGCCCTACTATTGGCGTAGGGACTTCGGGTGCTCCCCACTCGGGTGGTGTGACGGGCGGTGTGTACAAGCCCTGAGTACGTATTCACCGCGGTATGGCTGACCCGCGATTACTAGCGATTCCGACTTCATGGAGTCGAGTTGCAGACTCCAATCTGAACTGAGGCCGGCTTTTTGGGATTCGCTCCCCCTCGCGGGTTCGCAGCCCTCTGTACCGGCCATTGTAGCACGTGTGTCGCCCTGGGCGTAAGGGGCATACTGACTTGACGTCATCCCCTCCTTCCTCCGGCTATTCACCGGCGGTCCCACCAGAGTCCCCGGCCGAACCGCTGGCAACTGGTGGCGGGGGTTGCGCTCGTTGCGGGACTTAACCCGACGTCCTACGACACGAGCTGACGACAGCCATGCACCACCTGTGCACGCTCCTCTCCCCGAAGGGAGAGGTCCCTCCCCTTTCGGTTCGGTACCACGTGCATGTCAAGCCCAGGTGAGGTTCTTCGTTTACCATCGAATTGAACCACGTGCTCCACCGCTTGTGCAGGGCCCCGTCAATTCCCTTGAGTTTTAGCCTTGCGGCCGTAGTCCCCAGGCGGCGGGCTTAACGCGTTAGCTGCGGCACTGAGCCGTCATTAAGAGGCCCAACACCTAGCCCGCAACGTTTGGGGCGTGGACTACAGGGGTATCTAATCCCTTTCGCTCCCCACGCTTTCGCGCCTCAGCGTCGGTGGCAGGCCAGGGAGTTGCCTTCGCCATCGAGGTTCCTACCGGTATCTGCGCATTTCACCGCTACTCCGGTAGTTCCACTCCCCCCTCCTGCACCCGAGCCGGATAGTATCACCTGGCCTCCCCCGGTTGAGCCGGGGGCTTTCACAGGAGACTTACCCGGCCGCCTACACGCGCTTTACGCCCAGTGAATCCGGATAACGCTCGGGACCTCTGTCTTACCGCGGCTGCTGGCACAGAGTTAGCCGTCCCTTATTCCTGAGGTACCGTCATCGCGGGGGCATTCCCTCCCCCGCTTATTCTTCCCCCAGAAAAGGAGTTTACGACCCGAAGGCCTTCATCCTCCACGCGGCGTCGCTGGGTCAGGCTTGCGCCCATTGCCCAAGATTCCCCACTGCTGCCTCCCGTAGGAGTCGGGGCCGTGTCTCAGTCCCCATGTGGCCGGACAGCCTCTCAGCCCGGCTACCCGTCATCGCCTTGGTGGGCCTTTACCCCGCCAACTAGCTGATAGGACGCGGCCTCCTCCCCTCGCGGCCCTTTTGAGGGGGCCTTTAGCCGGAAGATCTCCCGACCTCCCAGCACCATCAGGTATTAGCGGCCCTTTCGAGCCGTTATCCCCGGCGAGGGGGCAGATTAGCCACGCGTTACTCACCCGTTCGCCGCTCTACTCAGCCCCTTGCGGGGCCTTTCGCGCACGACTTGCATGTGTTAGGCGCGCCGCTAGCGTTCATCCTGAGCCGGGATCATA
>JBBIJD010000015.1:23307-28126 GCA_037446135.1 Candidatus Fraserbacteria bacterium | reverse complement strand
GCCAGCGCCAACACTAAGACGATTGACGCGATGAAAGCCGTCCGAGATTTCGGTCCGAATCTGCTCAGTTTCAATTCATACCTCCTTCTTCCTATATTCTTCCGATTATCGCTTCCGCTCGGAAATGCACTATTCCCAAGAGCGCCGATAGTGCACCACCTCCTCGACGAGTTTAGCATCGCCATCGCTAGAAGACAAACTCGGCCGAGATCACGAGTGTATCGCCCACGCCCTGGCCCGAGATGAGCTTATTCTGGACCCAGGCGAAGTCGATCAAGAGCGGGGCCAGGTTCAAGCCGGCACCGGCGGTGAACCCCAGCTCGCCCCCCTCGGGGAGGTAGGCCCCGCCACGGATCCTCACGACCTCGAGGTTGAACTCGGCCCCGAAGCGGATCGTGCTGGCCACATCGCTCCCGAAGTCATACTCCGCGGTGAAGAGGAGCCCATTGAAGGAGTAGGCCCCGCCCAAGCGGAAGAGCGAGCCGACGGTGTCGACCGTCCCGGTCGTCCAGTTGATCTTGGTGTCCCCGATATCGAAGGCGGCCACCCCGAGGGAGAGGCCGGGGATCGCCCCGCTCACGAGCAGGCCGGCGTCGAACCCGAAGCCGCTGCCGCTCTCACCGGCCAGGCTCTGGAAGTAGCTCTTCACGGTCCCACCGGCGAACCCGATCCCGGCGATCGACATGGCGAAGGACCCGCCGAGGACCATCTCGTTATCGTTCACTGTCCCGATCTGGTTCCCTTGCTCATCATACTGCGGGATCCCCGCGATGTTGATCCCCATGTAAGTGGCGGCGATGGAGAATCCGGCGATATTGGTGATCCCGCTGATGAAGTTGAAGTTGATGTCGGCCATGAACTTGTTCGTATACATCCCGCCGATCCTCGGGCCGCCGGCGAGGGCGATCCCCGCCGGGTTCCAGTAGGTGGCCGAGTAGCTATCGGCGATCGCCACGAAGGCTCCGCCCATCCCGAGGGCCCGCGCGTCTACGCCGTCACGGAACCCGGCGAAGGCCCCCGTCCCGGCCAGGGTCGTGGTCGCGGACCCGGCGGCGATGAGAATCAGCGCCAATCCGATAAAGACTGCTCTTTTCATCTTAACTATACCTCCTCGGAAACTCCATTTCATATTCATATCCATCCTTGAGCCCCCTGGAGGCCCCGAACGGGAGGGGGCCTCCAGGGAGGAAGCTTCGCTTCACTTTCTTCTTCATCTCCGGATGACCAGCTTCATGACCTTGCTGGTCTCGCTCCGGTCCCGCCCGATGGCCTGGATGATGTAGAGGTAGACGCCGTTGGCGCACTCCCCGCCGTTCCAGGAGAGGCTGCTCCCGGCCACCTCGCCGGAGTCGAAGACCAACTTTCCGGTCAGGTCATAGACCCAGACATGGATCTTCAGGACCCCGACCCCCACGATCTTGAACATCGTGGTCCGGACCAGTGGGTTCGGCTGGTTGAGGTAGGCGGTCACTTCCAGCCTGGCCGACTCGATCGCGGCGTCGTCGGTCGAGGTATCGGTCGGGTCATCCGGGTCCTTATAAGTCGCGCGGATGGTGTCAGTGGGGGCGACGATGAGCATCGCGCCGCTCCCCTCCTCGCCGGTGGTGATCGGCTCAGAGAGGAAGACCCCGGTATCCGGCCCGGTCTCGACCAGGTCGACCACCAGCTTCGCCCCGGTCCTGGGGTTCTCGACCGTGAGTGCGCCCTTGATCGTGTCCGCTACCCCGGCGGTCCGGTTCTCATCCCCGTCCTCGACGGTGACATAGACGGTATCACTGATGGTATACTTGGCCACATCGCGGCCCTGAGCATCGGTGAACCTGGTCCGGCTGACGGTCGGTCCCGGCCCGATCGGCCTTGGGGCCAATTCGGCCTTAGCCAGGCCGAAGTCCCCGGGGTTATTCGGGTCCTGGTAGTAGATGAAGATCGTATCCCGGTCCTCGATCTGGAGGGTCCCATCCCCGACCATCGCGGGCTTCATCCCGCCCTCGGGGCGCCACATCGAGACCCCTTGGCCGTGGAAGATATGGGTATTCGGCCCAGTCTCGACGAGGGTGACCTTCTCCTTATCGCCGGTATTCCGGTCATAGAGCCAGGCCTCGAACCGGTCGGCCAGCTCGGAGTATTCGTTCTGGTCGCACTCCTCGATCTTGATGAACAGCTCCTGGCCCTTCTTCACCTTATCGATCGGGGTCCAGGTCTCGCTAGTGAACCAGACCTTGCTCTCGCCGGAAGCGGCCCCTTGCGGGCCATCGCAGCTCGGGGCACCGGCCTGGGCGGTGAAGACCTCGCAGTCGCGGACCCTGGCCCAGTCGTAGTCGATGTCGAAGGGGTCATAGGTCCTCGACTCCTTGTCCGCGTAGACCACATAGAATAGGTCGCGGTTGTGGGCCGCGATCAGCCCGTCGCTCTCCTTATCATCCGCGGGTGCGAGCTTGTCCACCCCCACGAGCTTGATCCCGTTCTGGTTCCGGAAGACGCCGGTGCTCAGCCCGGTCTCCACCAGCGGGACATGGACTTCCTTCCCGCCATTGGGGTTATAGATCTCGACATAGACCGTCTCAGCCCGGTCGCTATCGACATTCTCATCGTCGTCCCGGACGGTGACATAGATGTCCTCGGTGATCGAGAACTCCTTCTTCTCTACGCCGTTCTCGTCGGTAAACCGGACTGTCGAGGGGTTCGGCTCGGCGACCTTGGCCACATCGAGTGCGAAGTCGCTCGGGTCGTTCGGATCAGCGATTCCAGGTCCGACGACCGGTGCGGTCGTGACCTTGATCGGGGAGTCGAGCTGGACCGCGGCCATCCCGATCGCCCGGGCCTTCCCGGTGATCGTGTAATCTCCAGGGACTGAGGAGGCCGTGGCCTTATAGGTCCACTCCTTGGTCGCGCCGGGGGCGAGGTGCTGCTCGAAGTTCGAGACGCTCGCCGGGGTGAACCCCTTCGGCAAGGTATCCTTATAGGCCGCGAGATCGAGTAGGCTCCCGGTCCTATTTGTGATCCTCACCGTCACATAGAAGGTCGCGCCGGGGGCGACCGCATCGGGGACCGTCCTTGTAAATTCGATCCCGTCGGTCTTGCTCACTGTCCCCTGGGCGATGACCGAGGTGGTGCTCATCACTCCCAGCCCGGCGGCCGCCGTCCCGACCGTGATCGTGGAGGAGACGGTGAATGGGCTGATCCCCACGGCCTTGGCCGTCCCGGTGATCGTATAAGTGCCTGGGGTGGTGGTGGCCGTGACATTGTAGGTGAAGGAGACCGCCTTCCCGGCATCGAGGCTCGTGGCGAAGTTGGTGGCGCTTGCTGGGGTGAACCCCGTGGGGAGCTTATCGGAGAAGGCCGGGAGCTGGAGGGCTGCCCCGCTCTTATTCGTCAGCGTGACCGTCACGGTGAAGCTCGCCCCGGGGGTCACGGACTTGGCCACCTGGCGACAGAATTGGAGCGCTCCCGTGGGATCGGTGGCACAGTCTGCCACCGCCGGAGGCGGCGGAGGCGTGACGGCGATCGGTGAGCGGTAGAAGGCGGCGATCGTGTCCTTATCCAGGACCTCGAGGACCAGGTCCTTCGAGGACTCAGCTGTCGTCCCCAGGTCGTCCTTCAAGAGGACCCCGTCGACATTCCGGAAGATCCCGGTATTCGGCCCCGTCTCAGTGAGGGTGAGGAGCTCGACTGCCCCGGTCCGGGGGTTCATCAGCGTCACGCCCTCGATCCGCTCGACTGCGGTCGGGTCGCGGTTCTCGTCGTCGTCCCAGACCGTCACGAAGACATCATCGCCGACATTCCAGAGGGGGACCTCATTCCCCGCCCGATCGGTGATCTTGATCACGGCGTAGGTGAACCCGATCTTCCCCAGGTCGGCATCGATGTCGGAGGGGTCGCTGGGATCGGTGTAGAAGACATAGATGGTATCGTTATCCTTGACCTCGATGATCCCGTTGTTGGGAGTCGCGACCGCTCCGTCCTTCAGGGCGGCCACGGGGATCCCGGGGAAGGTCCGGAAGGTCCCGGTATCGACCCCGGTCTCCTGGAGGATGAACCCACCGTTCGAGCTCTCGACATCCCCGGTATTGGGGTCGACGAGCTCGACCAGCGGGAGGGTATTCCCCAACTCGTCCGTGAAGGTCCCTTGGATCAGCTCTACCTCATCGGAGTCACGGTTCTCATCCGGGTCGATGACCGTGATGAAGAGCATCTCTCCCGTCCGCCAGCCTTTGACCGGCTGGCCGTTCACATCGGTGAACAGCACCTGACCTTTGCTGGCTAGCGCCTGTGGAGAGAAGGCGATCACTGCGAGGGCGAAGATCAGTAGAGCGATAGAGAGAAGTCCGATCAGCTTAACTCTGTTCTCCACTTGCATACCTCCTTTGCTATTGGTCATAAAATTCCTCTCCGATCCGAATAATCATCATTCCCGATTCCGCGGTATGGATCACCTCCTAAACGCGCACATCCCCATCTTGGCGGATAAGGCCGCGGCTGCGCCTGCTGCACGTGCGCGAAACTAACTGGCCCGAAGTCTAACAAGGCCGCCATCGCCTGTCAAACCTCCCGTCCCGCTCCTCTCTTTGCGGGCCCGGTCTCACTGGAAGGGGAATAGGTGGGGCTGCGAGCCTCCATCCCTACCCTCTCATCTCGCCGAACTTGCCAGCATCCTAGCATATTCCTGCCACCTTGTCAAGTCTAGTGGGGGAGAATACTGCTCCCCGCTGCCGCGCCTGCTATTCGCCCACGCGGGAGACCGATCGCCCCAGATTCTAAGGGCCAATCCCCTCATTGATAAGGAACTCCGTCTCCCCCGACATTGATGGAGGTCGGGAGA
>JBBIJD010000015.1:0-23207 GCA_037446135.1 Candidatus Fraserbacteria bacterium | reverse complement strand
CCCCTCTGCCGCTGCCGGGCCGGGCTTGGGGGCTCTTGCTCGCTCTCACAGCTCGCGAGCCTCCGCGCGTTCCTCCGCGGCGATCCGCTTCTCCAGCCACTTGTCGATCACGGACTTCTTGAACCGCCAGCGATTCCCCAGCTTCACCCCGGGGAGCTCGCCCGCCTCGGCCTTCCGGTAGACCCAGTTCTTGCTGAAGGAGAGATACTCCGCTAGCTCTTCAGCCGTCATCACTTCTTTCTCCAAGCCCGCTTCCTCCTTGACCCAGTAAAGTTGGCCAAACTATACCATAGCTCCCCCCGGCCTGTCAAGCCTTGCCGGGGGATTTTCCCGGAAACCCCCTATTGGGACGGCCCCCCATTGGGGCCACTCCCATTGTTTGTATCCCTCATTACCTTGGGTTTAGCCCCCGCCCCTCCCTCGGGGCTGCCCCCTCTTCTCCCAGTCGGCCCGGAAGGCCGCCAGCCCAAGGTCGGTGAGGGGGTGAGTAAAAAGCGCTCGCAGCACCGTGAAGGGGACGGTGGCGATCGGGGCCCCCAGGAGGGCCGCCTCCAGGACATGGCGGGGGTGGCGGATCGAGGCGACGATCACCTCGGTGGGGAAACCGTAGTTGGCATAGATCTGGAGGATCTGGGAGACGAGCCCCATCCCGTCCTCACTCCGGTCGTCGAGCCGCCCGACGAATGGGGAGACATAGCTCGCCCCGGCCTTGGCCGCGAGGAGGGCCTGAGTGGCGGAGAAGACGAGCGTGACATTCGTCTTGATCCCACTTGAGCTGAGCCGGCCTACGGCCTTGAGCCCCTCGACGGTCATGGGGATCTTGACGACGATGTTCTCGTGGAGCGCGGCCAGGGCCTGGGCCTCCTTGATCATCTCCGGGGCCGTCTCGCTCGTGACCTCGGCGCTCACCGGTCCGGCGGGGATGAGCCTGCAGATCTCCAGGAGGAGCTCTTTGAAGCCCCGCCCGCTCAGGTCCTTCGCCACTAAGGAGGGGTTGGTCGTCACCCCATCGATGAGCCCCCAACTGGCCGCCTCCTTGATCTCCTCCAGGTTCGCTGTGTCGATGAAGAGCTTCATCTAGACCTCCTTTGAGCTATCGTCCCGTCCGTCTTAGCCTCCGGACCCGCTCCAAGTTTATCTCATCGGCATCCGAGTCGAGCCGCTCATCCTCATAGGCCAGCTTCGGTGTCTCGAGGATGAAGGGGAGCTCGCGCAAGGCCGGGTGATTGACGATATTCCGGAAGCCAGCGAGGCCGATCTCCCCCTCCCCGATGTGCTGGTGTCGGTCCTTGTGCGAGCCGCGCCTGTATTGTGAATCGTTGAGGTGGACTAAGGCCAGTCGCTCCAGCCCGGCCGCCCGGTCCAGCTCCTCGAGGGTCGCCTCCAGCCCTTCAGCGGTCGCAAGATTATACCCCGCGGCAAAGCCGTGGCAGGTGTCGAGGCAGAGGCCCAGCCGCTCCGGCCCGGCCACCTTCAGGAGGGCCCCGAGCTCCCGGAAGTCCGAGCCGAGGACCGTCCCCTCCCCCGCGGTGTTCTCCAGGAGGAGCTTCACTCCCAGATCGCTCGTCCGGGCCAGGATCTCCTCCAAGGCCGCCCTGGCCCGGGCGAGCCCCCGCGCCGGCCCGAGCCCTTTGTGAGCCCCGATGTGGGTATTCACCTGGGCTATTCCCAGCGCTGCGGCCCGCTCGAGCTCTGCCGCGACCGCGGCGATCGACCGGCGGTAGAGCTCCTCCTCCGGGGAGGCCAAGTTGATGAGGTAGATCGTATGGATCACGATGTATTCGACCCGACTCTCACGCCACCGCTGGCGGAACCGCTCGGCCTCGTGCGGCTTAAGCTCGGCCATCTTCCAGCTCCGAGCATTGTGGGAGAAGATCTGGAGGGCATTGATCCCCAGCGCCTCAGCCTGGGCGAAGACCCCCTCCAGCCCACTGGCGATCGAGAGATGGCAGCCTAATAACATAGCAGATTTAAGATGGAAGATTAAAAATTCGAAATGGAGTGATCTTAATCTCCAATCTTCATGTCTTCCTCCCCTTCTATATCTTCCTTCCTTGCCTGTAAATAACCGATAAAGCCCCCTAATTGCTTGGCGATCGACATCACCTCCGTGAACGGGGCCTCGAATTCGGCCGGTGAGATGTAGCCGATCTCCCGTAGAATGTGGAGCTGGGTCCGCAGCTCTCCCGCTGAGCCCTTAGCCGTATCGTATAGAGGAAGTGAATGAACTCCCGTTTCGATCCCCGTTCAAATCCCTCGGCGATATTGGAAGCGATGGACACAGCAGCCCGCCGGACCTGATCCTTAAGTCCGAAATCTCGGTTCAGCCTCTCATTCTTCTCCGTCAGCTTATAGACCTTCGCCGCCAAGGCACAGGCTCCTTTCCACACTTCTAGCTCCTCAAAACGCCTCGGAGGCACCATCCAATCTTCCTTCTTCCAATCTTTAATCTTTTATCTTAAATAATTCCCTCGCGTTCGCCGTCGTCTGCTGTCCGACCTCCTCTTCGGCGATCCCCCGCAGTTCCGCGATCGCTCGGGCGATATAGCGGACATAGAGCGGCTCATTCCGCTTCCCGCGGTGAGGCAAGGGTGTGAGGAACGGGGCATCGGTCTCGAGCAAGATCCTCTCGAGCGGGACCCTCTTTAGGACATACCGCTGACGGGCTCTGGGGAAGGTCACCGGCCCGCTGAACCCCAGGTAAAGCCCGAGCCCGAGGAGGGCCTCGGCCACCTCCAGTGAGCTGGAGAAGCTGTGGACCACCCCGCGCACGCGCGCTCCTCCGGCTCCGGCCCCCTCGAGGACAGCCAAGATGGCCTCATCCGCCTGGCGGTCGTGGACGATCACCGGCTTAGCGAGCTTGGCCGCCAGCTCGAGCTGGGCCCGGAAGAGCCTCAATTGGTCCGCGCGGGGGCTCAAGTTCCGATAGTAGTCCAGTCCCATCTCTCCCAGGGCCACGACCCGCTCGGCCCGGGCCAGCTCCTCCAGCCTCTTGAGGGCCCCCTCCAGGTCGGTGCTGTAGCGTTTGGCCTCATGGGGGTGGATCCCCACGGCGGCATAGATCTTGTGCTCATTAGCCAGCTCGACCGCACGGGCGCTCGAGCAAAGGTCGATCCCCACGGTGATGATGAGCCCGATCCCCGCCGCTTTGGCCCGGGCGATCACCGCCTCCCGGTCGGGCTCGAACTGCTCCATCTCGAGGTGGACATGGGTGTCGATCAGCTCGGCTTCGGTCATTGCCCTCCCTTGGCCAGCTCCTCCTCGATCACCCGCTTGAAGGCCTCGTAAGGCTGGGCCCCCACGATCTCCCGCCCGTTGATGAAGAAAGTCGGGGTCCCCGCGACTCCCAGCCGCTCCCCCTCGGCGAGGTCGGCTTGAATGGCCTGGGCATACTTCTGAGAGGCGAGGCAGAGGTCGAACCTCGCCTCATCCAATCCCAACTCCGCGGCCAGGGCTTTCAGCCGCCCCGCGCCCGCGTCGAGGGCCTTCCCGCCCTCGTTCAGGGAGATCGAGAAGAGCCGGTCGTGATACTCCCAGAACCGTCCCTGCTCGTGGGCACAGAGCGCAGCCAGTGCGGCCAGGACCGCGGGATCCCCGTGGACGGGGAAGCTCCGGAAGACCAGCCTGGCCTTCCCAGTAGCGATGTAGTCCGCCTCGAGCTGGGGGAGGGTGAGGATAGCGAACTTGGCGCAGTATGGGCAGAGGTAGTCGCTGAACTCGAGGATCGTCACCTTCGCCTGGGGCGCCCCTAAGGTGGGCGGGAGGGCCGGTGCTGGGGGCTCCTCGGGCTCATCTTCGGCCTGGACTACGATATAGTCCGGCTTGGTCGCGGTGGCCCTCCTCCCGGCCCCGTCAAAGATAGTGAGGCTGACGGTATAGCTCCCGGGGGCCTCGTAGGTATGAGTGGGGTTCGCGGCCGTGCTCTTGGCCCCGTCCCCGAAGGCCCACTCCCAACTGGTGATCGGCCTGGCCGGGTCGAACTGGGAGAGGTCCTGGAACCGGACCTCCAGGGGGGCCTCCCCAAAGGTCGGGGAGGCTGAGAATTCGGCGACCAGCGGCCTCATCAGGAAGAAAAAGAGCCGATCGCAGCCGCTTATGAGGCCCAGCAGGGCCAAGACCGAGAGGAGCGCAACAAGCAGAAGGAAGAGCCAGAGCCAGCGGCCCTGGCCCATTGCTTCCCCTTCTCTTCTGGTTCTGGCCATCTCGGATCAGCTCTCCTGGACCGAGGCCAAGACCGGGCCAGCTGAGCCGGTTTCAGGGACCGGACAAAAGTCCTCACCGCAGCGGTCGCAGCCGCTGAGGAGGAGAACCCCGAGCGATAAGAGGAGGATCAAAACCATTGCTAATCGTTGCCCTCTCATGTCATGCCCTCCATCTTACCCGCGAGCCCGCGGAGGGGCAATAGCCGGCCCAGCTCAGCTTAGCCTAGCCTAGGGCTCGAACTCCCTTAGGACCTCGGGGAGCTTCCTTACCAGGTCCCCGGCGATCATCCCCCGCTCGCCCGTCTCGGGCCGCAGGCGGTCCGCGACCAGCCCATGGAGGTAGACCCCGCAGACCGCGGCCTCCCAGGGCTTGAGCCCCTGGCCCATCAGCCCGGCGATCAGCCCGGTCAGGACATCCCCGCTCCCGCCGGAGGCGAGCCCCGAATTCCCAGTGCTGTTGAGGTAACATCTCCCGTCAGGGAGGGCCACGACCGTGGGGACGCCCTTTAATGCCAGGACGACATTGTATTCCGCCGCGAAGGAACGGGCCGAACCGACCCGATCGGCCTCGATCTCGGCAATGGTCTGCTTGGAGAGGCGGGAGAGCTCGCCTGGATGAGGGGTGAGGACTAGCGGGGCCTTGGCCTCCTTGAGGAGCTGGGGCTCATCGCTGAGGTTGTTCAGCCCATCGGCATCGATGACCATGAGTAGGCTCGGGCTTACTCGCTGGACCAGCTCTTTTACCAAACGGGCCGTCTCGGGCCGGCGGGAGAGCCCCGGCCCCAGGGCTAAGACATCCTGACCCTGGAGCTTCAAGCTCTCTTCGATCTCCTCCAAGGCCGCGAAAGCTAAAGCGCCATCGGCCTCGGGGAGGGGATGCTTGATGACCTCGGTCAGCTTTGCCTCCATCACCGGATCGAGGCTGGCCGGGAAGCCGAGGGTCACCAGCCCCGCCCCGGCCCGGAGTGCGGCTTCCGCAGCTAAGGCCGCTGCGCCGGTATAGCCCCGCGAGCCGGCGAGGACGAAGACCTTCCCGTAGTCGCCCTTGTGGCTATAGGCCCGCCTCTTTGGGAGGAGCTGCTGGACTAGAGCGCGGTCGATCAGCTCGAGCCGCGAGTCGAACCCCTCGATGAGCGAACGGGGGTAGCCGACCTCTCCGACGGCGATCTCGCCGGCGAACTCCCTCCCGGGATAGAGGAGGAGCCCGAGCTTGGGGAGCCCCATGGTCACCGTCAGGTCGGCCCGGACGCATGGGCCGCTGACCTGGCCGGTATCGGCCTCGAGCCCCGAGGGGAGGTCCACGGCCACAACGAAGGCCTTCGCAGCGTTGATCAGCTCGATCGCCTTTGCGTAATAGCCCCGGACTGGCCCTTGGATCCCAAGCCCCAAGAGGGCGTCGACGATCACCTCAGCCCGCTCGAGGTGGGCCTCTAGCTCTAGCCCGGCCAGGCTCGCCTCATCGGGGAGATAGGCCACCTCGGCCCCGGCTCGCTCCAGGACGATGGCGTTCCTCGCGGCCTGGGGCGAGAGCCGTCCCCGCTCGCCGAGGATGAAGGCCCGGACTTCAGCCCCGCGGTTCTGCAAGTGCCGTGCGGCCACTAGGCCGTCCCCGCCGTTGTTCCCCTTCCCGGCGAGGACCACGACCCGCTTACCCTCGAGCTCGACCCTTTCGGCCAGGGCCTGGGCCACGCTCCTCCCGGCATTCTCCATCAGGACTAGGACATCGAGCCCCATCTCCTGGGCGAGACGGTCTAGCTCCGCCATCTGCGTCCCGGTGAGGACCTTCATCATCGGGATTGTAAGCTCCGCTTGAATTGGAGTCAACCGACCGGCTGGCGAAGGGCCTGTGATATAATGGGCTGGGAAATCCGTGCGTCATCCCGGGAGGCTGAGACGAGATGAGCGGAGCGAAGGGCTGGGGCGCGATGATCGTGCTGATCCTGGTCGGGCTCGTGCTGGGCGGCTGTGATCTCCTCTTCAGTCAGGCGCCGGTAGCGGTGATCCGGGCCACACCGGCGGTCGGGCAGCCGCCCCTTACGGTGAGCCTCGATGGGGCCTCTTCTTACGACCCTGACGGCTCGATCACCTCTTACAAGTGGGACTTCGGGGACGACGGAGAGGGAGCCAGCGGCCCGAAGGTGAGCCATACCTACACCGGCGCAGGTTTCTTCGCCGTGACCCTCACAGTCGAGGACAATAGCGGGAAGCAAGGGAGAGATACCCTGGTCATCAAGAGCTTCTCCTTCACTCGCCTGACGATCCCCGCCGGGGACGGCCCGACCTCCGGTGCGGTCGGGGACTTCGACCGGGACGGGGATCAGGACCTCTTCATCGTCAACCAGTTCGGGGACGAGGGGACGATCCTCCTCTTAAGTGGCGATGGGCGCTTCAGGGCCGCGGAGATGGCCCTCGGGGATGGGCCGGTCTATCTCGAGGCCGCGGACCTGGATAAGGACGGGCTCCTCGACCTGGCGGTCGCGAACCTGATCGCCAGCACCGTCTCGGTCCTCCTCGGGAACGGGGACGGGAGCTTCAAGCGCTTCCGTGAGGAGGCGGTCGGGACGGCCCCGATCGCGCTGACGATCGTGGACTTAGACCGGGACGGGAACCTCGACATAGCGGTGGTGAACGACTTCTGTGACGACATCTCGTTGCTCTGGGGGAAGGGGGATGGGACCTTCTCGAAGGGGAACACCCTGAAGGACGAGCGGCTGGCGAATCTAAAATCCATCACTTGGGGGGACTTCGACCGGGACGGGCTCCCGGATCTCGCGGCCGTGGCCCAGGATAGCGCCAATCTGGCGATCTTCCTCGGGAGCGGTGAGCGGGACTTCCCCCGAAGGCTCCTCTTCCCCCTCGGGGAGGGACTCGGGCCCACCGTCATCCGGCAGGCTGACCTGAACGGCGACGGGAAGGATGACCTGGTCAGCGGGGCCCATCAGGACGGGCTGGTCATCCTCCTCGTCCTCGGCTTCGGCGAGGGGGCCCAGACCTTCCTCCCGCCGATAGAGGTGGCCCTCGACCTCGGGCTCGGGGGCCCGCCGAGCCCGAGCGGTCTCTCCCTCCTGGAGATCGATGGGGACGGGAAGATCGACCTGGCCTTCGCCGACCGCTTCAACGATCGGGTCTTCCTCCTCTTAGGGAGAGGTGATGGGAGCTTCGAGCCGCCGCTGAGCTTCGATGTCGGGCGCGGGCCGACCGCGGTCCTCCCACTCGATGCGAACGGCGATGGCCGGCTCGATCTAGTCACGACCAATCAGGAGGAAGATACCCTCACAGTCCTGCTGAACTCTACGCCCTAGCTAGGCCCTAGCTAGCCGAGCTTGAGCATAGAAGAGAGAGGAGCTCCCCGGCCACCTCTTCTGTGGTCTTCCCGGTGACATCGAGCCACTGAATAGCGGGGAGCCTCTTGAAGAAGGTGAGCTGGCGCTTGGCGAGCCGGCGGGTATTCCGCTTGATCAGCCGGACCGTCTCCTCTAAGGAGAGCCTCCCCTCAAGATAGGCGAAGGCCTCCTCATACCCGATCGTCCGGTAGGCCGGCATCTCCGGAGTGAGCCGGCCCTTGAGCCTTCGGGCCTCCTCGAGCAGGCCGCTTGAGATCATCCGCTCGACCCGCTCATCGAGCCGCCGGTAGAGGGCCCGCCTCTCCATGGAGAGGCCGAACTTCCGGAAGGTATAAGGGAAAGGTTCGGACTCCCTCTGGAGCTCGCTGATCGGTCGGCCGGTCAGCTCGTAGACCTCTAAGGCCCGGACGAGCCGCTGGCGGTCTTGGGGCTTGATCTTGAGGGCCGCTTGAGGGTCGACCTCCTTTAACCTTATATATAGCTCCTCCGTGGGGAGGGCGAGGAGCCTCTTCCGGAGGGAAGGATCGGCCTTCGGGCCGGGGAAGAGCCCCCCGACCAGGGCCTGGATGTAGAGCGTGCTCCCGCCGACCACGATCGGGAGGTGCCCTCTGGCCTGGATCTCCTCGATCAGGCGGGCCGCATCCTTGCGGAACTCTGCCACATCATAGCGCTCCAAAGGTGAGCGGATGTCGAGCAAATGGTGAGGCACTAAGCGGCGCTGCTCGGCCGTCGGCTTGGCCGTCCCGATCTCTAGCTCCCGGTAGAAGCCCCTCGAGTCGGCGCTCAGGATCTCACCAGCGAGCGCAAGGGCCACCTCCACGGCCACAGCGGTCTTCCCCACCCCCGTCGGGCCGAGGATGATGAGCGGCTCCAGACCAGAAGATTCCAAAGATGGAAGATTAAAGATCCCAACCCAGAGGGCGTAGTCCTGTTAATCCTCGAAGCCCCAGATCTTTCATCTTCATTCTTCGTTCATCAGGAGCTCTCGGAACTTCTTCAGCTCCTGCTTCCGGCTGGGATGCTTGAGCTTCTCCAGGGCCTTGATCTCGATCTGCCTCACCCTCTCCCGGGTGATGTTGAAGACCCTGGCCACATCCTTCAGAGTGCGGGGATGACCGTCCTCCAGGCCGTATCTCAACTTGAGGATCTCCTTCTCCCGGTCCTCGAGCTGGGCTAAGGCCCGCTCGAGCTCCTCAGCGAGGAAGAGCCGGAGTGTCTCCTTGATCGGCGAGGGGGCCTTCTCGTCCTCGATGAAGTCCCCGAGGGTGTCCTCCTCGTCCTCCCCGATCGGCCGCTCGAGCGAGGTGGTGTATTGGGCCACATTCTCGACCCGCTTGATCTTCTCGACCGGCATCCCCAGCTCCTCGGCCAGCTTCAACAGGTCTGGGATCTCGCCGTGCTCCTGGACATGCTCCTTCTTCACCCGGTCGAGCTCCCTCACCGTCTCGATCATGTGGACCGGGATCCGGATGATCCGCGACTGGTCGGCGATCGCCCGCGTGATCGCCTGCCTGATCCACCAGGTGGCATAAGTCGAGAACTTATACCCTTTCGTCCAGTCGAACTTCTCGACCGCCCGCATCAGCCCGATGTTCCCCTCCTGGATCAGGTCGAGGAAGGAGAGCCCCCGACCGATGTAGCGCTTGGCGATCGAGACGACCAAGCGGAGGTTGGAGAGGATCAGCTTCTCTTTGGCCTCACGGTCACCCCGCTCGATCGCCTGGGCTAAGGCCACCTCCTCCTCGCGCGAGAGGAGTGGGATCTTCCCGATGTCCTGGAGGTATAGCTTCACCGGGTCGCCCGCACTGGTCCCGAGGTCCCGGAGGCGTGCCTCCTCCTCGAGCTCTTCGACCTCTTCCGGGAGGCTCGGGCCTCCCTCCTCACCCAGCTCGAGCTCGACCTCGAGGAACTCCGGGATGTAGTAGACCTCCTGCTCATCCGGCTCGGAGTTAGGGAGGTGAGCCTTCGGGTCTAACTCCGGTTGTAGCTCCTGCTGCTCCTCCTCCATGGTCATTCATCTCCTTTGCCATCCCAACGAACCCCTGCGGATCAGCCTTAATGCCTCCTGCCGCTCCCGCTGCTTGGCGTGCCGCTCGCGCAGGAGGCGCTCGGCCACCTCGCGCTCGCCCCGCCCCTCCGCCTCGGCGAGCTGCCGCTTCAACTCCTTCAGCTCCCGCTCCAAGCGCGGGAGCTTGAGGGCCCGGAGCGCGTCCTGGACCGCCTTGGCCCGGTCGGTGAACTCGACTCGGGAGAGGAGGAGTCCGGTCACAACCCGCTGATCCGGCTCCTCGAGCTCCGCTAGCAATTCTTCTGGCTCGACCCGCCCACGCTCGCCACCCCGGGCGAAGAGCGCCCCGACGATCCGGCCATAGCGGGTGAAGTCCTGGACCGAGAGCTCCCGCTTCGCCTCTTCGAGCGGGAGGTCCCCCGCGAGGAGGAAGTAGAGGAGGTGCTCCTCCGGCCCCCAAGGACGACTCTGGTCCTCCTCCGCCCCCGCTGCCGTTGCCGCCGCTGCCACTGCCACCTCTCTCCGAGGCCGTGGGAGCTGACGGGCCACCTCCAGTTCGACCTCCTCCTCGGAGAGGCCGAACCCCTCGGCTAGGCCGCGGATCAGCTCATGGCGGAGGGGCCTGGAGACAAGCCCGGAGATGAAGCTCCCCGCCTCGGCGAGGAGCCGCTCGATCTGGACTGGGTCGCGTTCCGGCCCCTTGGCCTGCCCGACAAGATGGGCGATGTAGAACTTATGGAAGGGGAGAGCCCCCTCCAGGACGGCCCGGAAGGCCGTGCTCCCTTTAGTGCGGACGAGGCTGTCGGGGTCCTCGCCACTAGGGAGGAGGGCCACCCGGACATCGAGTCCGGCGTTCCGGAGCGAGCGCATCCCCCGGAGGGTCGCGGCCTCGCCCGCGAGATCCCGGTCATAGGCTAAGACCACCCGCTCGACATAGCGGCGGAGGAGCTGGGCCTGGGAGTCAGTGAGGGCCGTCCCCATCGTCGCGACCGTGTTCTTGAAACCTGCCTGATGGAGGGTGATCGCGTCTAGATAGCCCTCGACGAGGATCATCTCCTTTGGATTCACTTGACGGGCGAGCTGGAGCCCATAGACCGTCGCCCCCTTAGTGAAGAGCGGTGTATTCGAGATATTCAGGTATTTCGGCTCCTCGCCCCGCTCGCGCAAGAGCCGCCCGGCGAACCCGATCACCCGCCCCTGAGGGTCGCATAGGGGAAAGATCAACCGGTCTCGGAACCGGTCGAAGTAGCCGCCCTCCTCCCGCTTGAGGAGGAGCCCCAATTGGGAGAAGAGGTGGGCCTCCTCTTCCGTCCGGGCCAGTCTCCGCCTGAGGGTGTCCCATCCGGGGAGGGCATACCCCAAGCGGAAGGCTCTGGCCGTCTCCGGTGAGATCCCCCGCTCCTGGAGGTAGGCCCGGGCCGGGGCTCCCCCCTCACCCTGGTGGAGGTTCCGCTCGAAGTAAGCGGCCGCCCGCTCGTTCAGCTCGTAGAGCCTCTCTAGTCGGCCAGACTCCCCCCGACGGGCCAGCTCCACCCCCGTCTCTTGAGCGAGCCGCTCGACCGCCTCCTGGAAGGAGAGCCGCTCGATCTTCATCAGGAATTTAAAGATATCCCCGCCCTCGCCGCAGCCGAAGCAATGGAAGAGCTTCCGCTCGGGGTCGATGACCAGGCTCGGACGCTTATCGGGGTGGAAGGGGCAGATCGCGGTGTAGTTCTTCCCGCTCCGCTTGAGAGTGAGGTAGCGCGAGAGGAGCCCGGCCATATCGGCCCGCTCGCGGATGAGCCTCAGCTCCTCTCTCGTGGCCATATTCACAGCCCCTTAAGGAATGGATTCTGTGCCCGCTCCTGGGCCAGGGTCGTCTCCGGCCCGTGGCCGGGATAGAGGCGAAAATCCCCGTCTAGCCTGATGATCCGCCGCAATGAGCGGGCCATCTCCGCTTGAGAGCCGCCGGGGAGATCGGTCCGCCCGATCGAGCCCCAAAAGATGAGGTCCCCGACGAAGAGCTCTCGATCGAGCCTAAAGACGAGGCTCCCCGGGGAGTGGCCGGGGGTGTGGAGGACCTGGATCTGGAGGCTCTCCTTTCCACACGCGAGGAGAGCCCCCTCTTCGAGGAAGCCGTCCGGCTCTAAGTGGGGGAGGAAGAGGCGGAGGCCCTCCAGATCGGCCCTGTGGAGGAGGAGGGCCGCCTCGGGGAACCGCCCCTTGAGCTGAGGAGCTCCTCCGAGGTGGTCGGGATGGGCATGAGTGAGCAAGATATACCTCAACCGCTGGCCCTCGAGTGCCCTGAGCAATCTCTCGTCCGCCGCCCCAGGGTCGATGACCGTGGCCTCTCCTCCCGCTTTCAGGATGTAGCAGTTCGTCGCGAGCTCGCCGACTACGAGCCGCTCAAGCTCAACTAGCATCCCCGGCCTCCTTCAATCCCGATCTCGCGCGGGCCACGGTCAGGACATAGACCTCGCTGTAGCCGCCCTCCTGCAGCGCCCGGCTGCACTCCTCGGCCGTCGCCCCGGTGGTGTAGACATCATCGACCAGGATGATCCTGGCGCAAAGGGCCTCTCCCTTGGGGGTGAAGGCCCCCTGGACATTCTTCCAGCGCTCTTGCCCCCTGAGGGTCGCCTGCTCCTCCGTCTCACGGACCTTCACCAAGGCCGGGACGACCGGCAAGCCGGTCAGGCCGGAGAGCTCACGGGCCAAGAGCTCGGCCTGATTGAATCCCCGCTGGCGGAGCTTCTCCTCGGTCATGGGGACGAAGGTGAGGGCCTCGGCCCGGTCTAAGAAGAGCCCCTCCCCGGCCTCAAGAAGATAGCGGGCGAGCTCCCGAGCTAAGGCCCGTTCGCCCCTATACTTGAAGCCCTTCACCAGCTCGGCTAGGCCGCCTTCATAGAAGCCGAAGCTCCGGGCTTCGAGAAAGGACCAGGGCCGATCAGCGCACTCCCCGCAGAGGTCGAGCTCAGCCTCCTGGAGAGGTCCGCCGCAACGGGTGCAGAGCGGCTCCTCCGGCTTCGGACGAGGGAGCGAAGCATAACACTCGGGGCAGATATAGCCGGCCTCTAGCGGGGCATTACAGAGGTAGCAATGAGGCGGATAGAGGAGCTCGAGCGCCCCCCGGGCGAGCTCCTTGAGGAGGACCAAGACCGCCGGATCACCCTCCCTCACCTCACCCCCTTCTTTTATAGCCCCAAGAAGTAGCGATGGAGCCGGAGGTCCCCCGTCAGCTCGGGATGGAAGCTGCTCACCAGGACCGTCCCCTCACGGGCTAGGACCGGCAGCCCATCTTGATAGGCCAGGACCTCGACCTTTGGGCCGACGGCCACGATCTTCGGGGCCCGGATGAAGACGGCCCGCACCGCCCCGAGGCCCGCGACCTCCAGTTCCTCCTCGAAGCTCTCGATCTGCCGGCCGTAGGCATTCCGCCGGACGATAAGGTCGATCAGCCCCAAGGGCTCGACGCGATCCTCTCCCAAGACCTCCCTCGCTAGGAGGATCAGCCCGGCACAGGTCCCAAAGAGCGGGAGCCCCGCTCTCCCCAGCCTCCGGACCTCTTCCCCAAGACCGCTCTCCCTCAGTAAGAGAGAGATGGTCGTCGACTCCCCTCCGGGGATGATCAGCCGGTCGAGCCCCTCTAGGTCCTGGGGCTTACGGACCTCGACCCCCTCAGCACCGAGGCGCTCCACCGCCCGGAGGTGCTCCCGGAAGTCGCCCTGGAGGGCTAGGACCCCGACCCTCATCTTATCTCGTCTGGAGCAACTGCTCTTGCGGGATCTCCTCGAGGGCCAGGCCCTTCATCGGCTCCCCTAGGCCGGTGCTGATCTCCGCCAGCTTCTCGGGATCGTTGTAATAGGTCACGGCCTGGACGATCGCCCTCGCCCGCTTCTCCGGGTCGCTCGATTTGAAGATCCCACTCCCGACGAAGACCCCGTCCGCACCGAGCTGCATCATCATCGCCGCATCGGCAGGGGTGGCGATCCCACCGGCGGCGAAGTTCACCACCGGGAGGCGACCGGTCTCGGCGATGAGCTGGAGGACCGCGAGCGGAGCCCCTAGCTCCTTGGCGTATTCCACTAACTCCTCCTCCGGCATGTGGCAGACCTCGCGGACCTGCTTATTGATCAAGCGCATGTGCCGGACGGCCTCGATCACATTCCCAGTCCCGGCCTCGCCCTTGGTCCGGAGCATCGCCGCCCCCTCGGCCAGCCTCCTCGCCGCCTCTCCTAGGTCCCGGCAGCCGCAGACGAATGGGACCTTAAATCGCCATTTATCGATGTGATGCCAGGGGTCCGCAGGGGTTAACACCTCGGACTCATCGATGTAATCGACCCCGAGGGCCTCGAGGATCTGGGCCTCCACGAAGTGGCCGATCCGGACCTTGGCCATCACCGGGATCGAGACGGCCTCTTGGATCTCCTTGATCTTCTGTGGGTCGGCCATCCTCGCCACGCCCCCCGCGGCACGGATGTCGGCCGGGACCCGCTCGAGGGCCATCACCGCCACCGCTCCGGCCGCCTCAGCGATCTTGGCCTGCTCGGCGTTGGTGACATCCATGATCACCCCGCCCTTGAGCATCTCCGCTAAGCCGCTCTTCACCCTGAAGGTCCCGCGTTCCTGTCCCATTCTCCCTCCTCCCTTAATGGAATTGCAGTCGAATTATACCGAGCCGAAAGGGACCCCTCAAGGGCCGTGGAAGGACCTTCTCTCCCCGAGAGGGGGAATTCGATCACTCCGTGGGGGCCCGTGTCTCGGCCAGGGCCTGGGCCACGGCCGCCCGCCCGAGCCGGAAGGCCCGGAGGTTCACCTCAGCCCAACGCGGGGCGAAGGCCCTGATCCCCTCCTCCAGCTCAGCCGGGGGAAAGGGGAGGAGCTCGGTGGCGGCTAAAGCCCCGAGCATCACCATATTCAAGGAGAGGGGTGAGCCGGCCTCCTTGGCCAGGGCCGTCGCCTCGAGCTTGATGAGCCGGGCTACCCTCCTCTCCACTTCAGCGAAGGCCCGCTCTAGGTCCGGATACTCCCCCAGCTTAAGCGAGACGGTGATCGGCCTGATCGGATGAGTGTTGGTGAGGACCCAGCTCTTTTTTGAGGCCTTCCCCAGGGCCAGGACCCCCCTCAGGGCCTCCAGCGGCTCGAAGGCCAGGACCACATCGGCCTCGCCCCGCCCGATGATCGGGCCCTTATATCCTCCGAGCTTGACCCCGGTCTCGACGATCCCCCCGCGCTGGGCCATCCCGTGGACCTCGCTCACCACAGCCTCAAGCCCATGGCGGAGGGCCACCTCTCCCAGGAGCCGGGCGGCCGTGAGCGTCCCCTGGCCCCCGACCCCGATGATGTAAATCCTCAGCCGCTCAGGCATCGTCAGTCAGGCCCCTCCTCCACCTGCCGGACGGACTAGGGCATCGTTCGGGCAGAGCTGGGGACAGACCCCGCAGCCGTTGCAGAGGAGCTCATCGATGGCGATCCTCCCCTCCTCGTCCAGTGCGAGGGCCGGGCAGGCGAATGTGTCCAGACAGGCGTTGCAATTAGCACAGAGGCCGCAGGCCAGACATCTCTGGGCCTCCGCGCGGGCCTCTTGCTCATTCAGGCCCAGCTCGACCTGGCGGAAGTCCTCCCGCCGCGAGGCGGCCGGGGCCTGGGGGACCGAGACCCGGGCGCGAGGGGGAACCTCCAAAGGATGATAGACATGCTCCAGGTCGGCCTCGGCCAAGGAGACGAAGTAGACCGGCTTGGCCCGCTCGCCCCGCAAGTAGCGGTCGATCCCCGCCGCGGCCCGTTTCCCCGCGGCGATCGCGGCGATGACCGTCCCCGGGCCGGTAGTGAGGTCCCCTCCGGCGAAGACCCCTTCAATCGAGGTCATCAGGTTCGAGTCCAGGAGGGGGAGGCCCCCCTCTCCGCTCAGCTCGACCCCTAACCTTTGGAGGAGGCCCAGCTCCGGCCGCTGCCCGAGGGCCAAGATCGCGGTCTCGGCCTCGAAGGTGAATTCGGAGCCGGGGATCGGGACCGGCCGTCGCCGGCCCGATTCGTCCGGCTCGCCCGGCTCGTTCCGGACCAGCTCGAGAGCCCGGAGCCTCCCAGACTCGACGATGAACCGGACGGGCGAGACCAGCTCGAGCAGCTCGACCCCCTCGGCCTCGGCTTGAGCGAGCTGCGCCTTGTGGGCCGGCATCTCCGCCCGAGAGCGACGATACAAGATCGAGACCTTCTTCGCCCCCAAGCGGAGCGCGACCCTCGCCCCATCGATCGCCGCGTCCCCGCCGCCGATCACCACGACGGTAGCGCCGAGCTTCGGCCTCCCTCCGAGGTTCACCTCCCTCAGGAAGGGGAGGGCCTCGTAGACCCCTTCAGCCTCCTCTCCGGGGAGGCCCAAGCTCAAGCCATGCTGGGCCCCCACAGCGAGGAAGACGGCGCTCGCTTTGGCCCTTAACTCCTCGAAAGATAGGTCCTCTCCGACCTTAACCCCGCCCACAAAGGCGATCCCCAGCTCAAAGATCTCTTCGAGCTCCTTCTCCAAGACCGGGCGGGGGAGCCGATAGGGAGGGATTCCGGTGAGCAAGAGCCCTCCGGGCCTTTCGAGGGCCTCGTAGACCGTCACAGCGTAGCCCCGGAGCCGAAGGTCATGGGCACAGGTGAGCCCCGCCGGGCCGGCCCCGACCACCGCCACTTTCAGGCCATTCTCTTCGATCTCGGCCTTCAGCTCCTCGAGGAATCTCCGGCGGACCTCCGCGGTCGCCCGTTCCGCGACGAACCTCTTCAGGGCATTGATCGCCAGAGGCTCGTCATAGTCCCCGCGGAGGCAGCTCTGCTCGCAAGGGGCGGGGCAGACGAGCCCGAGGGTCTGGGGGAAGGGGACCCTCGAGCGGATCAGCCGGTAGGCCTCTTCATAAAGGCCGGCAGCCACCAGCCCGATATACCCTTGGACGCAGATATTGGCCGGGCAGGCGGCGACACAAGGAGGGATGAGCATCTTCTCTCCCGCTCCCGGGCCGCTCCGGACCTTCTGGAATGCCCGGAAGGATTCATACAAGGCCTCGAGCGGGACGAGGCAGTGGAAGCCCGGCTCGCGGTTCCAGCAGCTCTTGCACCTCGCAAGATCGACCCGCACTATGGTCATCTCATCTCTCAGTCAGCCCTCCTGGCCGAGGAGGACACAAGGGTGGCGGGAGATCACGACCGTGAGTTCCCTCTCGCTCTCCTTGAGGGCCTCCTGGAAGGCCAGGAGCGCACCGTGGAGGTCCTCCGGATCGATGACATGGATCTTCCGGACCCCGCAGCCTGAGAGGAGCCGCTCGATTGGGACTGGCTCGGCCGGGCCTAAGGCCGAGAAGTCCAGCCCGGGATGGGGCTGATGCCCGGTCATCGCCGTCGTCCGATTGTCCAGGACCACCACCAAAAACTTATGCCCGTGATGGACGGCATTGACGATCGCGGGCAGACCGGCATGGAAGAGGGTCGAGTCCCCGATGAAGGCGATCACCCGCTGGTCCGTGGCTTTCGCAAAGCCACCGGCCGTCCCCACGGACGAGCCCATGCAGAGGAGATGGTCGGCCATCGAGAGTGGCGGGAGGAGCCCCAGGGTATAGCAGCCGATGTCGGTGGTGAAGATCGTGTTCTCCGCCTCCTTTCCCAGGGCCAGCTTGAGGGCATAGTAGCTCGCGCGGTGGGGGCAGCCGGGACAGAGGACCGGCGGGCGGTCGGGGAGCCTCTCCCAAGGTGATGGTTCATCTCGCTCTTGCTCGGCCTCCTTCTCTTCTAAGCTCAAGACTCGGGCCAGGGCGCTCCTCACCCGGTCGGGATCATACTCGTAGAGCCGGGAGAGCCCGCCTACCCCCTTCCCGTAGATCTGGACCTTCAGGCCGAGCTCCTGGGCCTGGGCCCGCAAGGCCATCTCCAAAAGAGGTTCGAGCTCCTCGACCACCAAGACTCGAGGGACTTCCCTCAGGAATTGGGAGATGAGCCCCCGCGGGAGGGGATGGCTCATCCCCAATTTCAGGACCCTCACTCTCTCCCAGATCCCAAGCTCATCGATGGCATCGCAGACATAGGCGTAGGAGACCCCGGAGGTGACGATCCCCAGCTCTTCCCCCTCCCCCAGAACGGAGTTGAAAGGGGAGCTCTCGGAGAGGGCCTCAGCTCGCTTCTGCCGCTCCAGGAGGAGCTTGTGGGCCCGGCGGGCCACGGAGGGGACGATCACGAACCTGAAAGGGTCTTTAGCGAAGTGGCCCTGGACCTTCCTCTCCCTTGGCTTTGGGAGCTCGCCGACCTCCACCCCGGCGCGGGTGTGGGCGACCCTAGTGGTCGTCCGGAGCAGGACCGGGAGATCGAGCTCCTCCGAGAGCGGGAAGGCCGCCTTGGCCATGGCATAGGCCTCTTTCGGGTCGGAAGGCTCCAGAAGCGGCGCACCGGCGAGGTAGGCGTAGTAGCGGTTATCCTGCTCGTTCTGGGAGCTATGCATCGATGGGTCATCGGCCGTCACGACTAAGAGCCCGGCCCTGGTCCCGGTGTAAAGGGTGCTGATGAAGGCGTCCGCGGCCACATTCAGCCCGACATGCTTCATCGCCACCAGGGCCCGGACCCCGGAGGCCGCGGCCGCGGCGGCCAGCTCGAGCGCGACTTTCTCATTGACGGAGTATTCGAAGTAGATCCCGACCTCATTCGCCAGGCGGGCGAGCGTATCCCCGATCTCCGAGGCCGGCGTCCCGGGATAAGTGGTGGCGAAACCGAGTCCGGCCTCGAGCGCACCCCAGGCGAGGGCCTCGTTCCCCAAGAGGAGTCGCTTCCTTGCCAAAAGCTGGGGCATAGGAGCCAAATTATAGCAGATGCGCGTGCTTCCTGCACCGGCCTCTCCCATTGATATTGACGCCCACGGGCTGCAAGGGTTAAAATTCCCCCTTCCAGGGGTAAGATAGATAAGAGCGATGGGCGAGCACGCGGTCCCTACGGTCCCCAGAAGTCCGACTGGGCCGAAGCGGCTGATCCGAGCCCTCCGGCACCGGAACTACCGCCTCTTCTTCGGGGGGCAGAGCATCTCCCTGATCGGGACCTGGATGCAACGGATCGCCCTGAGCTGGCTCGTCTACCGCCTGACGGGGTCCGCGCTCCTCTTGGGGCTGGTCAGCTTCGTCTCCCAGCTCCCGACCTTCGTCCTCGCCCCATTCGCCGGGGTCTGGAGCGACTGGGGGAACCGCCAGAGGATCATCATCCTCACCCAGTGCCTCGCTGCGCTCCAAGCGGGAGTCCTGGCCGCTCTCGTCCTCAGCGGGGCAATCGCTGTCTGGCAGATCATCCTCTTGGGGATCTTCCTCGGCCTGATCAATGCCGTCGATATGCCCGTCCGGCAGGCATTCGTGGTGGAGATGATCGAGGACCGCGCGGACCTGGGGAACGCGATCGCGCTCAACTCCTCGATGGTGAACGGAGCTAGGCTCATCGGCCCCTCGATCGCGGGGGTCCTGGTCGCGGCCCTCGGTGAGGGGATCTGCTTCCTGGTCAACGCGCTCAGCTACCTCCCGGTCATCGCGGCCCTGGCGGCCATGCGGGTCAAGCCGCGGGAGTCGAAGGGCCAGGCCGCGCGGGTCTGGACAGAGCTACGCGAGGGCTTCGATTATGCCTTCGGCTCGCCCCCGATCAGGGCGATCCTCCTCCTCCTGGCTGTGGTCAGCCTACTGGGGATGCCTTACACCGTCCTCATGCCGGTCTTCGCCAGGGAGATCCTCCACGGCGGGCCGAGCACCCTGGGGTTCCTCATGGGGGCCGTGGGGCTGGGGGCCCTCCTGGGCGCGATCTACCTCGCCTATCGGAGGGGGGTCCTCGGCTTGGGGAGGTTCATCGCCCTTGCCTCGACCATCTTCGGCTTCGGCCTGATCGCCTTCTCCCTCTCCCGGGCCCTCGGGCTCTCGCTCCTCTCGCTCCTGGTCGCGGGCTTCGGGATGACGGCCCAGGCGGCCGCGAGCAATACCGTCCTACAGACGATCGTCGCCGAGGACAAGCGCGGGAGGGTCATGAGCCTCTACACGATGGCCTTCATGGGGATGTTCCCCTTCGGTGGGCTCCTCGCCGGCGGGCTGGCCGGCCTGATCGGCCCGACGGAGACGATCCTCCTCGGGGGTGCGAGCTCGATCCTGAGCGCGCTCCTCTTCACCCGGAGGCTCGGGACCTACCTCAAGGGCAAGGGGGAGGCCGTCCCTCCGCAGGTCCGGGAGGTCTGGGAGGGCGGGCCGCTCGGCTGAAGCTGCAGAGGGGGCTTGTCCGGCCCGAAGCTACTATGTTAAGATTAGTGCAGGTTTGGGGGCCGGGCGGCCATTGAGGGCTCGGGATGGAGGCTCCAACGGTTGGCCCGGTCCCCGACTCGATTATACCAAAGAGGTGGAGGCGGGACTGGCTGGCGCCGGACGGAGGAGAGGAGATGGGGATGAAGGCGCTCGTGACCGGGGCGACGGGGTTCATCGGGGCCAATGTCGTCCGCGCCTTGTTGAAAGAGAATTATCGAGTCAGGGCGCTCGTCCGGCCCGGCTCTGATCGACGGAACTTGGAGGGCCTGGAGATCGAGCTAGTCACGGGCGATGTCCGTGACCTTGACTCGATCAGGAGGGCGCTCGAGGGCTGCTCCCTCCTCTTCCACGGGGCGGCCCTGTATTCGTTTTGGGTCCGTCCGCGGAGGCTGATCTATGAGATAAATGTGGGAGGGACGCGGAACGCCCTCCAGGCGGCCTTCGAGAAGGGCGTCGAGCGGGTAGTCTACACCAGCTCAGTTGCCGCGCTCGGGCTGCCGCGAGGGAAGGAGCCGGCGGACGAGACGACCCCGGTCGAGCCTAAGACGATCGTGAGCGATTATAAGCGGAGTAAGTATCTGGCCCAGCAGGTAGCGCTCGAGTATTCGAGGGAAATGCCGGTGGTCATCGTCAACCCGAGCTTCCCCGTCGGGCCTTACGATATCAAGCCCACACCGACCGGCCGCGTGATCGTGGATTTTCTCAATCGAAGGATGCCCGCTTATGTCGAGACCGGCATGAATGTGGTCGCTGTCGAGGATGTGGCCTTCGGCCACATCCTCGCGGCCGAGAGGGGCCGGGTCGGCGAGTGCTACATCCTCGGGGGAGAGAACCTCACGATGGCGGAGCTCTTAGCCCTCCTCGCGGAGATCACCGGCCTGCCTGCTCCAAAGGTGAGGCTCCCTTACTATCCGATTCTAGGGCTCTCATATGTGAATGCCGCCTTCTGCGCGCTTACTGGGACCACACCACGGCTCACCCCGGAGACGATCCGGATGTCCAGGCATTATATGTTCTACGATTCGAGTAAGGCCGTAAGAGAGCTGGGCTTCCCCCAGAGCCCGGCGAAGGAGGCCCTCCGGAAGGCGGTGGAGTGGTTCAAAGCGAACGGCTATGTCAGGGGCGGCTCAGCGGGCTAGCGCCTCCTTGACTAAGGCGGCACTCAGCTTCCATAGGCCTCCGGGGAAGCGATGGGCCTCGGCCAGGACCTTGTCCAGGGCCTCCAGGGCATAGTCGATCTCCTCCTCACCGATGATCAGTGGCGGGAGGAACTTGATGATGTTCACCCGATGGCCCGAGACCTGCGCGAGCAAGCGATGCTCCCGCATTAGAGCCATCACCACCATCTGGGCGAAGAGCCCCTCTTGGGCCTTCTCCAGGGCCGCCCAGGCCGTGCGCAGGCCCAGGGCCAGCGACGAGCGCGGCGGGCCGAACTCGAGGCCGATCATCAGCCCCTTCCCCCGGACATCCTTGATCAGCTCATACTTCTCCTGTAGGGCCCTCAGGCCGATGAGAAACCGCTCACCGAGCCGAGCGGCCCGCTCGATCAAGCCCTCCTTCTCCAGGACCTCCAGGGTCGCTAATCCCGCCCCCATCGCCAGCTCATTCATCCCGAAGGTGTTGGAGTGGACTACGGAGCGCTCCAGCCCGGAGAAGACCTTCCGATGGATCTCCCGCCGAGTCAGGATCGCCCCGACGGGGACATACCCTCCACTTAGGGCCTTAGAGATCGTGACGATATCCGGGGCGAGCCCCCAGTATTCGCCGCAGAAGAACCGCCCGGTCCGCCCCAGTCCGGTCTGGACCTCGTCGAGGATCAAGAGGGCCCCATACCTCCGGCAGAGCTGTTGTGCTTCAGGCAAGAAATGGTCGGCCGGGAGGTAGACCCCCTTCCCCTGGATCGGCTCGGCGATGAAGGCCGCGACATCGCCTTTAGCGAGCTCGCGCTCTAGCCCCTCAAGGTCGTTCATGGCGAGCGCGGTCGCCGGGAGGAGCCTCCCGAAGCCGGAGCGGAAGTGTTCACTCCCATTCACAGAGAGCGCCCCCAGCGTCAGCCCATGGAAGGCGTGCTCGAGATACAAGAACCGCTCGCGGCCCGTGGCCCCACGGGCGAACTTTAAGGCCCCTTCGACCGCCTCCGCTCCGGAGTTGGTGAAGAAGACGGCGTCCAAGCCGGGGAAGCTCGCTCGAGCCCGCTCCACCAGCCGCTCGGCCAGGAGCCCCGCGAGCAAGGGGCAGTCCATCTGGATCAGGTTGGGCCGGTCGAGCTCGAGGAGCTCATGCAGGGCTCTCTTGACTTCAGGATGGCTCCTCCCGAGATGGTAGACCCCATAACCTCCGAGGAAGTCTAGATACCTATTCCCCTCGAGGTCGTAGAGGTAGGCCCCCTCGCCCCGGGTATAGACCTTGTCATAGCCGATGATCTCCAAGACTCGAGCGAAGAGGGGATTGATGTATCTCCGGTGGAGCTCATAAGTCTCCGGTGCGCGCTCCGCGATGAGCTGAGCTAGCTCCATCTCCTCACCTCCTAGCGAAGAGAAGATTAGCAGCCCCGGCCGGGGAGGGGAAATCCTTGACCGTGGCGGCCCGATCCGGTAGATTTAGCCCCGAGCCTTTTCCAGAAAGACGGAGGAGGGATGGTCATGAATAGATCGATTCTACCACCTTTGCTTTGCGCGATCCTCTCGGCCCTGCTCATCTTGCAGAGCGGCCTGGCCCAAGCTCAAGCCCAGGACCCTGAGGCCTTGACCTTGATCGCCGAGGCCGACGCGCTCTACGACCGCTGGAGCGGGCCGTTCGACTTCGCCGCCTACGAGGCCAGGCTCCGAAGGGCGATCGAGCTCTGGGAGGCGGCCCTCCCGCTCATCCCCGCTGACCAGGTCCAGACGAAGGCCCATGTCCTGGACCGGCTCGCTCAGGCTTACTTCGAGCTGGCTGAGGGCTACATCGCCAAGTATGCCGAGCGGGAGCCGGCCTACGGGAAGGGGAAGGATTATGCCCTGGAGAGCCTCCGGCTCGATCCGGAGTTCGGTCGGATTGAGAAGGAGAGCTTCCGGGCCGCCCTCAGCTCGGCTAAGGATGTGGCGGCGATCTTCTGGTATGGCAATAATCTGGGGAGGTGGCTCAATTACCATGCGATGACGGCCCTCACCGGCGGGACGCTCGATGTCCGGGCCGCGTTCGAGCGGGCGGTCGAATTGGATGAGACCTACGATGGCGGAGGGCCCCACCGGGCATTGGCCGCCTTCCTCGCTCAAGTGCCGTCCTTCCTCGGGGGGGACTTCGAGGGCTCTAGAGCCCATTTTGAGCGGTCGATCGAGCTGGACGGGAACTATCTGGAGAACTATGTCAACTACGCCGAATTCTATGCCAAGCCGAAGAAGGATTGGGCCCTCTT
>JBBIJD010000014.1:0-28271 GCA_037446135.1 Candidatus Fraserbacteria bacterium | reverse complement strand
GGCGAGCAAGAAGCGATCAGAACAGATGAACCCGAGCTTGCCACCCTCCTTATCATATTGCAGCTCATGCTTCAGTGTCATTGCCAGCGCCAGGTCCTCCAGCGTCTTGAGGAAGCGCCCGTCTTCTTTGAGCTCGCCAAGTTTCTCGAGAATCTGATCCACCGAAGGTTTAACATACCGCGCTAACTCTCTTGCATGAGCAAGTGCTTGTTCTAGGTCTTTTGCTGTGGGCGCGGCCAGTCCTCGCTCATGGCTCTCGCGCACGGCAGCAAACATCGCATGCTGGACGCGAAGATACTCTTCAACATTGTCCACCCAGCCGTGATAGCGAGCGCGATCGAACCGCGGCACGGGAATCTCTACTTTGAGGAACTCACCGCCCTTGACCTCGATGGGCAGCTCGGTCTTGATCCGGGTGATGTCGCCCCGAAACTCGAAAGTGAAGCCTATCCCTGCATCCGGGCGCTCTTCCATCCTCTTCCTTCTCACCCTCGCGCTTCTCCTGGCGCAGGGAGTCCGTGCGGAAGACCGGCAGCGTGGGGATCTCAAAGGCTGGGTCACGCTCGAGAGCTTCGGCATATGTGGGCAGAAGATGGAGCGCGTAGTTCACCTGAGCCATGAGCACTGCGAAAGGATTGATGTCGAAGCCGACGATGCGAAAGCCATTGATCAGACTCTGCAGAGTCTCCTTAGCATCGCCCGACGAGGTGCTCAAATAGCGCTTGAGAGCGTGAACTAGAAATGTTCCTGAGCCGCAGGCCGGATCTAATAGACGAGCCGTGCTTACCCGAGCTCCCTCATAGCCGACATGATCCAGAATGAACTCCACAACCTCCGGCGGCGTGTAGAATTCGCCCAAAGCCTTGCGTGTCTCGGGATCGAAGTAGGACTGATAGAGTTGGCCCAAGAGATCGCCGGAGAGCCCGGAGAAGTCGAACTGAAAGACAGCCAGGGCCGCCTCGGCCAGCGCTTCGTATGAGTCGTGGGTCACCTCATCAAGCTTGGGCAAATCGAGCCACCAATCGAGGATGTCGCTCGCAAAGAGCGACTGGAATGCCTGTTGCTTACCTTCTTCAAAGATGGCCGAGATTGCTGGGACATATTCTTTAAGATCGAGGAGGCCGCGACGGTCCCGCGCATCCAGTTCTCGCTCGGAGGCCCCGAGGGCGTCCAGCGGAAAACCCGCATCTTGCATGGCCTTGGCAAGCAGGAGGTGTGAAAGGATCGCATAAGCTGTCTCCAAAGCGAACATGAAGCGATAGATCTTCTGCTTATTGGCATTCTGGTCGACGAACGCTGCCCAGGTATGGGCCAGCTTTTCAGCTTCACCGTCACTGATCTGGCGGGCGTAAATCTTCTCCCAGAGAGCATAAGCTCCGCGAGCGAAGTCAGAGCGGTCGAGCAGCCGTGGAAGACTTTCAAAGAGCGCCCGTGCGAGCCGCCCGAAGGCCACTCGCAGAGAGAGCGCGCGAACTGCCCAAGGAAGATCCGGCCACCTTCCTGGTCTGGGCTGGTGATTTGAACAGGGTTCTCTCGGCAAGCTCGCAAAGCTTCCTGGGCAGCAGCAAGACTTTGCCAATCGACGATGCGCTTCCGCAAGATTTCTTGGAGTTTACGGGCTTGGGTGTCGCTTAGTGCTGCCAGCGGGAATTGTTCCGGCTCTTCCAGAACCCTGTCCCGACGGCGATAGAGCCAGAACTGCACACCATCAGTGAGGGCCGCGTACTCCGGGAGCAGTTCTCCTACATACTCTTCGAGTTGTGCTCGGTGAGCTGCTAGGGTCGGTGTTGGGGCGTTTGAACTCGATAATGCAGACTGGTCGGCCTGTGACGCCGCGCATCACTACACCAGCCCGCCCTTTGCGAATGTGCTGTTCCAACCGAAGGTCTTCTCCGATGGAACCATAACCTAACTCGGAGAAGAAGCCCTGTTCAGCAAAGAGGGTGACGACCTCGCGCTCATCGAGATCGCTTTCGCTACAGCGGTCGGCCAAACGCCTTAGAAGCTGGCGAAAGGAGGCTACCTCGTCCCGATTGCTCACCTGTCTCCTCCTCAAACGCCTGAAACTGAGATCCTTATGCCTTCCAGCCGCTTGTAGTGCCTCTCATCGAAGGTGTCAACTAAATTTCGTCCCAAATGTCCGGGGTTGCACTCACCCGGCGGATGAGAGCAAGCTGGTAATCCGTCCCGATTTCGGCCCATTCTAATGGGTCAGAACCTTATGAAGGGAGGATTACCAGCATTAGCATGATCAAGTGTGACCTATCTCCAGCCGAAACGCAAACTGCCTATGGCCCCCTCTGTGCCTTGGGCCATTACCTCAGGCAAAACCACGTGCTCCAACCCCTAGAGCAGGTCCATCTCCGGCAAAAGGCGATCCGGCACTCCCCCACCGAGAAACTGCTTGACGCCCTGATCGGGATCTTGGCCGGTTGCTCCGCTCTCTACCAGCTCAACGTCAAGGTGCGTCCCGATCGCCCCTTGCAGCTCTCCTTCGGCCGGGAGCGCTGCGCCGATCAGTCCACCGTGGCTGATACCCTCAATGCCTTTACCGAGGAGACGGTCGAGGAACTGCGCCGGGCGGTGGAGACCATCCAGCGACAGCAGGGTCGGGTCTTCTCCCATGACTTTGAGCAGGAACTCTTGAGCCTCGAGGTAGACCTCACAGGGCTTACGGCCTCCAAGAATGCTGAGGGGAGCACCAAAGGCTACTTCCCCGGCAAACGCAACCGCCGGGGGCGGCAACTGGTGCGGGTGACCGCCTCGCAATACGGGGAGGTGCTCTTTGAGAAGCTCTACCCAGGGAACACGGCCAGTAGAGAAGTCCTCAAAGAGACCATGGGCGAGGTGGAGCGGATCTTGGGGCTGGATGAAGTGAAGCGAAAGCGGACCCTCATCCGATTGGATGGGGGGTTTGGGACGGACGAGAACCTCAATTGGCTCTCTTGGCGGGGATATCGATTCATCGCTAAGGGGTATTCGAGCAGCCGGGCTTGGAAGGTGGCGGGCAGCGTCCCGGAGGGCGATTGGCGAGAAGGACCGACTCCAGGACAAGAGCTGGGCAGGCCTACTCAGCCCCATCGCTACGGGCGGAAGACTCAGACGGTGGCGCGGCGTTGGCGGGACGAGAAGGGGAAGCTCCATCAAGACCTGCTGATCACCACTGAGGTTTCGCTCTCCCGGGAGGAGGTGGCCAAGCTCTATGACCGGCGGGGCGGGATGGAGGTAGAGATCAAAGGGGACAAGCGGGGGTTGGGGTTAGAGAGACGGAGGAAGAAACGCTTCCCCTCCCAGGAGGCGCTGGTCTTGCTGGCACAGTTGGCGCACAATCTATTGGTCTGGTTCAAACACTGGTTTCTTGAAGGAACGAAGGCCGCTTTTCTGGGGATGGAGCGGTTAGTAGAGGAGGTGCTGGCGATGCCCGCTCAGGTGAAGGTGGGTCGAGGTGGGTCTAAGGTCCAGTTGAAGTTGCCGACCCTTCATCCGTGGGCGAAAGCCGTGTGGAAGGGAGTGAGAGCACGCTTTCCTCAAAGTGGATGGCGGGCAATTTGGGGCCAGAATTAGTTGTCAATCTTACTGATCCACTGCACCCTGACCCCACAACCTTATGAGCATCGATGAAATCGCCAAGATCGCCAACTAAACGCCAGCTAGTCGCCAAGCCCCCGAACTCCACAGACTACAGCCTGTATACGATATCCCCCTCCCGGACCCGGTCCTTCACCTTAAGTCCGATGGAATCTCCCGGACCGGCCCGCTCGACTGGCTTACCCTCGATCTGCATCGACTCCACGAGCTGCTCGAAGTCGGTCGTCGCTCCCTTGATCCTGATCTTATCCCCGAGCTTGAGCTCCCCGGAGAGCTCGATCGCACCCACGCCGATCCGGGAGAAATAATGGGTCACCTTCCCGACCTCTTTCCCTTCTCTGAGCTCGGCCTCTTCCATCTTCCTCCCCCTTGGGAAAGTTGACCGTCCAAATTATAAGCGCGGAGGGGGAGAGCAAGCCACTCCCGGGCCTGGCTGGTGCTGGTATTATCTTACAGCCCCTTGAAGTCGAACTCGTCCCCGAGGAGGGCCTCTTCGTATCCGGAGAGGTCCTCCCCTGAGGCGATCAATTTCGAGAGCTGGAGGGCATTCTTCCTCGTCCCCAGGAGGATCGCCCCCACGAGCCTCCCCTCCCTGAAGACCATCTTCTTGTAGATTCCGCGGGCCTCATCGACCAGCCGGAGCTCTTTGTATCCCTCGCCCTGGGCCTGAGGATTGACCTCCCCGGCGGAGAAGAGGTCGACACCGCTCACCTTCAGGGTGTTGGAGGGGACCGTGCCCCGATAGCTAGCCTCCTCTCCGACGATGTTCAAAGCCGCGACTTTTGCCTGCTCGATCGCCGCGGGGATGATCCCGTAGACCTTCCCCTCGAATTCGGCTACATCCCCAGCGGCATGGACTTCTGGAGCGCTCGTCCGGAGCCGCTCATCGACGATGATCCCCCTATTCACCTTGAGTCCTGCTTCCCTGGCCAGTGCGCAGTTCGGCTCAATCCCGGCCGCGACCAAAATAAAGTCCCCTTCAATGAGCCTCCCATCGGCCAGCTCGACCCCGCGGGCCCCCTCCAAGATCGCGGCGCACTCTGCCTCGGTGACCACCTCCACCCCCTTCCTCCGGAGGAGCCTCATCAGGAGCTCGCCCCCTTGGCGGTCGAGCTGACGGGAGAGGGGCCAGCCCCGCCGCTCCAGGACCAAGGGGTGAGTCCCGGTGGAAGAGGCGAGGGCAGAGGCAGCCTCCAGGCCCAAGAGGCCTCCACCGAGGACTATCATCCTCTTGCTCTTACTCGCCTCGGCCCGCTCCTTCAGCCTCAGGGCATCGGCGAGGGTCCGGAGGGCGAAGACCCCCTCCTGGTCGATCCCCGGGACCTCGGGCAATGCCGGCCGGGCCCCGGTGGCGAGGAGGAGGCGGTCGTAGCCGACCCTCTTCCCGCTCCTGAGCTTGATCTCTCCTCGGGCCGGATCGAGCTCCTCCACCAGGCTCGCGAGATGAACCTTGATGCCCCGCTCGCGATACCACCTCTCATCATAGAGGAAAGCCTGCTCTATTGCGATCCGGCCGGCCAGGAGCTCGATCAACTGCGGCTTGGGGTAGTAGTGGCAATCCTCAGCGGAGTAGATCTCGACCTGGACCTCAGCTTCGGGGCGGCTCTCGCGGATCGTCCGGGCGGCGGCGATCCCCGCGACCCCGTTCCCGACGATGATGACCTTCACTCCAGCTTCTCGAACATCTCCTTCCCCGCCCCGCAGACGGGGCAGACCCAATCCCCCGGGAGGTCCTCGAACGGGGTCCCCTCGGGGATGTCCCCGTCGGGATCCCCCTTCTCCGGGTCATAGATGTAGCCGCAGACGGTGCACTGCCACTTCTCCATGATTCCTCCTTATAGGAATTCGGCCTTCAGGGCCGCGAATTCCTCAGCGGTGGGCTTCAGCCCGCGCTCGACCAGCGGGCCGAGGCGGAGGGCCGGGAAGCCTTCCTCGTGGGTCGGCCGCTCCTCCTCGTAGAAGAGGCCGATCGGGATCTGCTCGCCCCACTCCCAGGTCTTTTGCAAAGCCGCGAGCCGGTCGCGGGGGTCGTGGTCGGTCTCCTCGAGCCGGTAGACCCGCTCGTTGTAGAACTCGTAGGTATTGACCCGGTTGAAGGTCACGCACGGCTGGAGGATGTCGATCAGCGCGTAGCCCTTATGTTTCACGCCCCGGACGATCAGGCCCGTGAGGTGCTTCAAGTCCCCGACGAAGCCGCGGGCGACGAAGCTCGCCCCGGCAGCGAGTGCGATCGTCAGGGGATTGAACCCTAGCTCTACTGACCCTTCAGGTGAGGTTACCGTGAAGAAGCCCTTCTCCGAGGTGGGGGAATATTGCCCCTTGGTGAGGCCGTAGACGCGGTTGTCCTGGACCAAGTGGGTGAGATCCGGATTCCTCCGGCAGGCATGCAAAAGGTGATTCCCCCCGATCCCGTAGCTATCGCCGTCTCCGGCCACCACGAGAACGGTCATTTCATGGTTGGCCAGCTTGGCCGCGGTGGCGATCGGGAGGGCCCGGCCGTGGATCCCGTGGAAGCCGTTCACTCGCATGTAATGAGGTAATTTGCTCCCACAGCCGATCCCGGAGACGATGAGCGCCCGGTGGGGCGGGATCTCCAGCTCCGCCAGGGCATTTTTCACCGCCGCTAGGATGCCCCAATCACCGCATCCCGGGCACCAAGTGGGCTTCTCCCGGCCTTGATAGAGCTTGAGGTCAAGCACCGGCCTTCACCCCCTCTAGCTCCCGCAATCTCTGGAGGATATACCCCGGAGAGAGTGGGAGACCATCATACTTTGTGATCAGGCCCTCGACCTTGAGGCCGGTCTCCCGGCGGATCAGCCGGGCGAACTGGCCGCTGTAGTTCCCCTCGACGGCGATCAAGCGCTTGGCCTTCTTGAGGGCCTCGGCCGCCTCCTCGGGGAAGGGCCAGACGGCCGAGAAATGGAGCATATTGGCCCGTTCGCCGGCGGAATTGAGCCGCTCGACCGCCTCCCGCAGCGGCCCCCAGGTCGAGCCCCAGGCCAGGAAGGTCAACTCCGCATCCTGATCCTGGGGGCCATAAAGCTTCGGGGCCGGGAGCTCCCGGTCTCGGCGGGCCAGCTCGAGCTTCCTCATCCTCTTCTCCATCATCCTCCGGCGGAGGACGGGCTCCTCAGTGATCCGGCCGTCCTCAGCGTGCTCGTCCCCGGTGGCGACATAGACGGCCTTGGGATGGCCGGGGAGGGCCCGGGGCGAGATCCCCGTCTCGGTGAGGCGGAAGCGCTTGTAGTCTGTGATCTTATCCAACTCCTCCGGGGTCAGGAGCTCTCCGCGGTCGATCTTCACATCCTCCAGCTTGAGCCGGTCCGGCTCGACCGTCCGCAGTGATGTCGCTAAGAAGTGATCGCTCAGGATGATCACCGGGCACTGGTAGCGCTCAGCGAGGTTGAAGGCCCTCACCGCGGCGAAAAAGGCCTCCTCCGCCGTCCCTGGGGCCAGGATGATCCTGGGGAATTCGCCCTGGGAGGCGTGGAGGACGAACAGCAGGTCCCCCTGCTCCGTCTTGGTCGGGAGGCCGGTCGAGGGCCCCGGCCGCTGGCCCTCCACGATCACGATTGGCGTCTCAGTCATCCCCGCCAGGCCGAGGGCCTCGGCCATCAACGAAAAACCCCCGCCGGAGGTGGCACACATCGCTCGGAGGCCCATGTGGGCCGCGCCGATGGCCATATTGATCGCGGCGATCTCGTCCTCTGTTTGCTTGAAGACGAGGCCGAGGTCGCTGGCATGGGCGGCGAACCACTCTAAGATCCCGGTTGTAGGGGTCATGGGATAGGCCGCGAGGAACTTGCACCCCGCGGCCACGGCCCCGAGGCAGATCGCCCCATTCCCGGAGAGGACCAATCTCTTTGGAGCCGCGAGCTCCCTCAGCTCATATCCGAAGTCGGCGGCATAACGCTGTCTCGCATACTCATAGGCCGCGCGGACCACGGCCAGGTTGGCCTGGACGATCTGGGGGCCCTTGACCTTGAAGTTGGCCTCGATGACGGACTCGAGGTGCTCCAGCTTGTAATTGGTGATCCCCGCGGCGGCCCCTAAAGCAGCGGTGTTGGCCATCACCTTGCTCCCGCCCTCCTCGAGGGCAATCTTCCCCAAGGGGAGCTGGAAGAGCTTGACCTCCCGCTCCGCCAGGGAGCCCCCCTCTAGCTTCAACTCCTCGTCGCAGATTACTCCTCCGCCGGGGACGAGCTCGGAGAGGTGCTTCTCGACCGCCTCCGTGGTGAGGGCCAGGAGGAGCTCGATCTCGTCGGTATGGGAGTAGAGAGGCCGGTCGGAGACCCGGATCTGGAAGAAGTTATGCCCTCCGCGGATCCGGGACATATAGTCCTGGTAGGCAAAGATATGGAGGCCTCCGCGGGCGAGGGCCTTGGCGAACCCGGCCCCGCTCGACTCGACTCCTTGGCCGGCCTCCCCGCCGATCTTGAAGCTGAGGCGATTGATGATCTTCTCAGCCATCTGGGGCCATCTATTTCCGGATCAGCCCGGCCCGGGGCTGATACTCCGGGAGGCGGTCGGCGCAGCAGCGGCGCGGGAGAGCAAAATATGTGCAGCGGGAGCCGGGGGCATTGTTGAGCAAGAAGTGCTCACAGGCCGGGATCCCAAAGCGGAGCTCGATCTCCACCCCCCGCTCCTCACAGATGCATCGCTCCCATCCTACTCTTTCCTCGCGGAGCTCCCCGCCGCAGAGGGAGCAGGCCTCGAGCGGCTCGTCCCCGTAGAAGAGCGCCTCGCATGCGGTGCAGCGGAACTTCATCTTTACCCCTCCTGCCCGCCATAGCGGTCGTAATGGACCAATTCGGCCAGCTCCTTCCGCTCGCCCTGGTCCTTGTAGGCCGGGAAGCCGATCGGGAGGAGGGCGATCACGCGGTGCTCGGCCGGGATCTTCAAGAGCTCCTTGATCTTCGCCTCGGGGGTCCCTCTCCCTCCACCACGAGGGCTATAGACCCCGGCCCAGTAGGAGGCCAGGCCGAGACTATGGGTTGTGAGAGCCATATTCTGGGCCGCCGCAGTCCCGGCCTCCACGAAGTGCTGCGGGTCCTTCCAGGGGTCGACGGCCACGACGATCACTAGGGGCGCCTCGCCGAGCCCGGCCTTGCTGATCGCGACCTTCCCCCGCTTGGCGATGGCGATCCTCTGGACTAGGCCATTCAGCTCGGCCAAGAGCCCCTTATCCCGAACGACGATGAACTCCCAGGGCTGGGAGTTGGCGAATGAAGGGGCCCACCGCCCCGCCTCTAAGATGGCTTGGAGTTGCTCCTCTGTCACCGGCTTCGGCTCGAACCTGAGGATGCTCCTCCGCTCCCTTATAGTCTTCAGGACCTCATTCTCCGGCACGCTGGACCTCCTTGCCTTGCTAGCCGATTAGCTCCGCTAATTCTATGGCCCCCTTCCGGGGCTGTCAAACTCTGCCCTTGCCAAGGGGGCCCAAGCTGGGCTAATCTAGCCCTTAAGCTAAAGAGAGGTGAGCCCTGGCGAGGATGGGCGAGCAGACGAGGAAGAACCTCTTCGAGGCCTTCGTCGGAGAGGCGAAGGCTCACATTCGGCTTCAAGCTTTCGCCGAGCGGGCAGAAAGGGACGGCTACCCCCAGGTGGCCAAGCTCTTCCGGGCGATCTCCGAGGCCGAACGGGTCCACGCCCTTCGCCACATGAGGCTCTTGGGGGAGGCCGCGATCAGGAGCACTGAGGAGAACCTGGAATACTCATTCAACCAGGAGAAGACGGTCAATTCGGTCTACTACCCCGACTTCATCAGGATCGCGGAGGAGGAGGGAGAACGGGCCGCGGCCCAGGGCTTCACCCAAGCCATGGATGTGGAGGCCGGCCATGCCAAGCTTTACGAGAAGGCGATGCGCAAGCTCCTCCGGGATGAGCTGGGGGACTACTATGTCTGCCAGGTCTGCGGCTATGTCTCAGATGGCCTCCTCCCCGAGGTCTGCCCGATCTGCGGGGCCAAGCAGGAGATGTTCAAGAAGGTGGATTAGGCGGCCTCTTTCCGCGTCCTCGGGGCCTTGACGAAGATATGGATCGGCCGATGCAGGGCCGCTAAGGCGGCCTCCATCAGTGCCTCGGGGAGGGTGGGATGGGGGTGGACCGTCCGGGCCAGGTCTTCCAGAGTCGCGCCGGTCTCGACGGCCAAGGCCGCCTCGCCGATCAGATTCGAGGCCTCCGGGCCGACGATCTCCACCCCGAGGACCGCTTTGCTTCCCGCGTCGGCGATGAGCTTCACAAAGCCCTCGGTCTCACCGATCGCCGCTGCCCGCCCGAGCGCGGCGAAGGGGAACCTTCCCACGATGATCTCTCGCCCTTGGGCTTGGGCCTCGGCCTCGCTCAGCCCGACATAGGCAATTTCAGGATCGGTGAAGATGGCCGCCGGGACCGCCCGGAACGAGACTTTCGCCCCGCCAGTGAGCGCCTCCGCCACGAGGAGCCCCTCGTGGGAGGCCTTATGGGCCAGCAGCGGCGGGCCGGCCACATCCCCGATGGCGAAGATCCGGGGGTTGCCGGTCCGGAACCGCTCATCCACCCTGATGAAGCCCTTCTCCGTGAGCTGAACTTCGGTCTCCTCGAGCCCGAGTTCGGCGGTGTTCGGTTTCCGCCCGACCGCCTGGAGGACTCTCTCCGCCTCGATTCTCCGCTCGCCCTCGGGGGTCTCGACGAGCAATTCCGCTCCCGAGCGGCCCTTCCGGAGGCCCTTGGCCCGCGCCTTTAGCAGGATCTCTACGCCCAGCTCCCGGAGCCGCCGCTCGACCGGGCGGACCAGTTCCGCGGGGGTGCCCGGGAGGAGCTGGTCCATCATCTCCACGACCTTCACCTTGGCCCCCAGCTTGGCGTAGAGGGTCCCCAGCTCCAGGCCGATATAGCCTCCGCCGATCACAAGCAAGGCCGCGGGCACCTCCCGGAGGGAAAGGGCATCGGTCGAATCGAGGACCAGCTCGTGGTCGAACTCCAGCCCGGGGAGCTCCAGTGGCCTTGAGCCCGTGGCAAGGAGACAGTGACCGAATTCGACCAGCTCGGCCTCCGGGCCAGGGCTCTCGACCCTAGCTTTGTCCGGCCCGACGAGCCGGGCCCGGCCATGGATCACCCTCACGCCGTTGGCCGCGAGGAGCTTGGCGATCCCCTCCCGGAGGCGCTCGACAATCCCTTCTTTCCAGGCCCGGAGCCTCTCCACCTCCAGGCGGAGGCCCTCAACGGAGATCCCCAGGGGGGAAAGCTCGGGGATCTTATGGTAGAGGTTAGCGGCGTGAATGAGGGCCTTCGAGGGGATGCAGCCTATATTCAGGCAGACCCCGCCGAGGCGGTCTTGTTCGACTAGGACCACTCCCCTCCCGAGCTGAGCGGCCCGGATGGCCGCGACATACCCTCCCGGCCCGCCGCCGATGATCAGGAATTCGGCCTTCACCTCGACCTCAGCGCCTTCAAGAAGAGTTCCCCGGCGCGGTAGGAGCTCCGGACCAGCGGCCCGGAAGCCACGGCCAGGAAGCCCAGCTCCTCGCCCAATTGCCGGTAAGAGTCGAACTTCTCCGGAGTGATGTATTCTTGCACTTCCAGATGCCGCAGCGTCGGCTGGAGATATTGCCCGAGGGTGAGGAAGTCCACCCCCGCCTCGCGGAGGTCGCGCATCGTCTGGAGGACCTCCTCTTCGGTCTCACCCAGCCCGAGCATGATTGAGGATTTCGTATAGATTGAGGGCTCGAGCCGCTTGATCTCCGCGAGGACCTCGAGGGATCGCCGATACCCTGCCCGGCGGTCCCGCACGAGCGGGGTGAGCCGCTCGACCGTCTCGAGGTTGTGACCGACTACATCCGGTCCGGCCTCCACGACCCTCTTGAGGGACTCCATCTTGCCCTGGAAGTCGGGGATGAGAAGCTCGACTAATACCCCGGGCTTCCGGCGCTTGAGCGCCTCGACCGTCTTGGCGAAGTGAGCGGCCCCGCCGTCGGGGAGGTCGTCCCGGCTCACTGAAGTGAGCACAACATAGTCTAAGCCCCACGCAGCCACCGCCTGGGCTACCTTTTCGGGCTCCTCGGGATCGGGCGGCTCGGGGCGGCCCTTGGCCACGGCACAGAACCGGCAGTTCCGGGTGCAGACCTCCCCGAGGAGCATGACCGTGGCCGTCCCGCTCCCCCAGCACTCATGGACATTGGGGCAGCGGGCCCCCTCGCAGACGGTGTGGAGCCCCAAGCGGCGGAGGCCCCTCCTGATCCGGGCATACTCGCCCCCTCCTGGAGGGCGGACCTTCAGCCAGGAGGGCTTCCGGCCGGTGGGGGGAGCCCAGCCCTCTTTTGAGGTCAACATTGAGCTTCAGCCGACCTTCAGCTCCTTCGCCGACTGCCAGAGCCCGTGGATGTTGCAGAATGCCAGGGCATAGAGCGTCCCCGATTTGGCGGTCTTGAACGAGGTCGAGACCTCATGATGGGTGTAGATCGAGCTCGTGTCCGGCCCTTCGGTCGATTCCCCATGGGCGGCGAACTCGAAGTGGCCGAGCTGGTAGGTGAACTTCTCCCCCTCGGGGTGGAAGAAGAGCTCGATCCAGCGGATGTGATGGGCCGTAGTATTGGGATGAGCGATCTCCTTCCCCAGGCTCACCTTCACTTGGACCAATTCGTTAGCCTTCACTTTGTCGGGGCACTCGATGACCGGGACATGCTTCTCCTTCTTCCAGTCGGCCTCCTGGATGCGCTCGGCGAGCTTGACCATCGGCTCACCTCCTCCCCTCGAGCTTCTTGTGGCAGAACCACCAATCGTAGCACTCCACCTTCCCGGCCTTGGCCTCCTCGAGCCGCTTCCTGGCCCCTTCCTCCGAGGACGGGGGCGGGACGATCACCCGATCCTTGAGGAGCTCGTTCTCCGGCCAGCCGGCGGGGAGGGCGACCTTCTCCCGATCGGCGGTCTGGAGGGCCTTGAGGAGCCTGAGGATCTCGTCCATATTCCGCCCGACATTCAGAGGGTAGTAGATGATCGCCCTGATCAGCCCCTCGGGATCGATCAGGAAGACCGCCCGGACGGTCTGGGCCTCCGCGGCCCCAGGATGGAGCATCCCATAGAGCTCCCCGACCTGGCCGGTGTTGTCGGCGATGATCGGGAAGGGGATCTTCACCCCCAACTCCTGCTCGATCCACTCGACCCACTTGATGTGGGAGAAGACCTGGTCGATCGAGAGGCCCAATAGCTCGGCCCCGAGGGCCTTGAATTGCTCATGGCGCTTGGCGAAGGCCACGAATTCGGTGGTGCAGACGGGGGTATAGTCCGCAGGATGGGAGAAGAGGACCACCCACTTCCCTTTGTAGTCCTTGGGGAACTCGAGCGGGCCCTGGGTGGTCTTCGCCCGGAAGGTCGGTGCGGGATCGCCGATCAACGGCAGTCGCTTCTCCATTCTGGCCTCACCTCCTCGTCCTGGCCCGAGCCCTTCTCGCCTTAACGGGCTTGGCCGCCCCCGCCTCCTCCAGGAGGGTCCGGAACTCGTTGTGATGCTCCTCTTCGTCCTCGAGGATCCCGCGGAACATGTGAGCGGTGGTGATGTCCTTCTCCTTCTCCGCCAGGGCGATGATCTCCTTATACATCGCGATCGCTTCTTCTTCCGCCTTCAGGTCGAGCTGGAGCATCTCTTGCCACTCCTCTCCGACGGTGATCGGGGCCGGCTTGGTGGTGGGGACCCCGCCTAGATAGTCGACCCGCTCGGCAATCGCCTCGGCATGCTTCATCTCCGTGATGGCGATGGATCGGAGGACCCCGCCGATCGCGGCCGCATGGGGCCCGGCGATCCGGACATGCTGCCACATATACTGGATCGAGACCTGGAGCTCCCGCCCGATCGCCTCATTCAACATCTCCAGAAGCTTCTTCGATGTCATCCTGACCTCCTTATGTCACGCTTTGGATTCTGCTCAGCCCAGTCTAATCGGGACTTGACTCGGCCGTCAAAATTAGAACCCCTTGAACTTGTCACGCGGCGCCCCGCAGACGGGGCAGCGGTCTGGGGCCTTCCCCTCGACGGTATAGCCGCAGACGGGGCAGATGTAGACCTTCCCGAGCTGGAGGTCCTTCCCGCTCGCAACGGCCTGCTTGGCCTGTTGATACATCCCGGCATGGATCTTCTCCGCCTCGAGGGCATAATGGGTCGAGCGGACCGCTCCCTGCTCGCCCTGCAATTCTGCCACTGCTTTATAAGCGGGATACATCTCCTCGACCTCGAAGGTCTCCCCGTTGATCGCCACCTGGAGGTTCTTCGCCGAGTCGTTGATCATCCCCAGCTCGCGGTAGTGGTTGGTGGCATGGACCTGCTCGGCATAGGCGATGGCCCGGAAGAGCCGGGCCACATTGGGGTAGCCCTCTTCTTCCGCCCGCTCCGCGAAGATCAGGTAGCGCATGTGGGCCATGCTCTCCCCGGAAAAGGCCTCATTCAGGTTCCGCTCCGTGATCTTGTGCATCTCTACCTCCTTTCAACACCCGTTCGGCCACGGCCCGCCCGAGGGCCGCGCCCTGCTCTAGTTCCACTTCGGTGGGCCGGCCTTGGAACTCCACGACCGGCTCGATCAGCTCCCACTTCAATTCCTCGATGATGGCTCTCATCCCCTTTACAGCCCCGCCGGACCAGCCGAATGAGCCGAAGAGCCCGACAATTCGGTTTTTCAACCGCTTCCGCTGGGCGAGCCGGAGGAATTGCTCCACCGGGGGGAAGATCCCGCCGTCGTAGGTCGGTGCGCCCAGGATCAGCCCCTTATAGCGCCAGGCCTCGGCGAGGAGGAAGCTCAAGTGAGTCCGAGAGGCATCCAGGAGCCGGAGTGGGGCCCCGCCGGAGGCGATGCCGCGGGCCACTTGTTCGGCCATCAGTTCCGTATCGCCATACATCGAGCCATAGATCAGAACCACACCGGGCTCGCCCTCCAGCCGGCTCCAGCGGTCATAGAGCCCGATGACCCTCTGGGGCTCCTTCCGCCAGATCGGCCCATGGGCCGGGGCAATGGTCTTGATCTCCAATCCCTTTAGCTTCTGGATCGCTTGCTGGGTCGGGCCGGTATACATCCCCACGATGTTGGAGAAGTAGCGGAGGATCTCGGGCTCGTATCGAGCGAGATCTAATCCATCATCGAAGATCCCCCCGTCGAGGGCCCCGAATCCCCCGAAGGCATCGCCAGAGAACAGGATCCTCTCCTCAGGGAGGTAGGTCATCATCGTCTCCGGCCAGTGGACGAATGGAGTCTCATAGAAGATGAGGCCGCGCCTCCTCCCCAGCTCGAGCCGCTGGCCATCCTGGATAGGCTCGAACCCCGCCTCGATCTGGTAGAGGGCCCGTAGCAGCCCGCTCACCTTCTCCGTCCCTAAGATCCGCAGCTTCGGGGCGAGCCTTCGGATGAGTGGGATCGCCCCGGAATGGTCCGGCTCCATGTGGTTGACGATCAGGTAGTCGATCTTTGCCGGATCGATAAGCTCCTCGATGTTGCCGATCAACTCCAGGGCGAAGGGCCCCTTGACGGTGTCGATCAGGGCCACCTTCTCAGCCACGATGAGATAGGCATTGTAGCTCACCCCTTGGGGGAGGGGCCAGACCGATTCAAAGAGCTCGGTCTCCCGATCGTTCACCCCGACCCAATAGACACCTTTCGCGATCTCAATCGTTCCCATCGCTAGCCCTCCTTCGCACAACGGGCGCAGAGGCCATAGAGTGAGACCTGGACCTCCTCGATCTTGTGGCCCTCCAGCTCCCTCCCCACGAGCCCCGCCAGCTCCGGAGGGGCCTTAAGGTCGAAGAGCCGCCCGCAGCGGCGGCAGAGGAAGTGGTAATGCGGCGCGGTGTCCAGGTCGTAGTGGACAGCCTGCGCGATCCGGAGTTCGGCCAGCTCACCGAGCCCCTTCAGGACCTCCAGGGTGTTATAGACCGTGGCCCGGGAGAGCATCGGGTAGCGTTGGGAGAGCTTACGATAGATCTCCTCCGCGCTGGGGTGCTCCCCTTCCTCCAGGAGTTCGATGATCGCCAGCCGTTGGGGCGTGAGCTTGAACCCCTCCTCTCGCAACCGGGCGACCAGCCGTTCGCGTCTCGCCATAATCTAGCATGATTATAACTTAAGACTTCTTCTTTGTCAAGAGATGTGACCGCTGAGGCCCAGCTCGGCGTTGGCTCCGTTCGACCACGGCCGCCGAACCTTGCGGCGAGGCGCTGTCGCCTTGAGCCAATTCGCGGGTCACGCCGGGTATCATCTCGAACTGCTCCCTGGCCTCTCCCCGCCAAAGGGGAGCCTATTCGCCGGGGAAGATAACGAAGCCTCCAGGGTGCCGGCCACAATCCAGGGGAGTGGACTAGCCGGCCCGGCCTCCCTTTTGCTAAGCTAGTCTGCCGTGTATCAGAGACGAGAGCTGCTACGGCAGGAGTATGTGGCACGCATCAACCGCGTGATCGACTACATCAGTGAGAACCTCAACGGAGACCTCAGCCTCATCACCCTGGCTAGGGTAGCGAACTTCTCGCCCTACCATTTCCACCGGATCTTCCACGCGATGGTCGGCGAGACGCTCCACAGCTTCATCCGCCGGGTCCGCGTCGAGACCGCAGCAAGCCGGCTCATCCAGAATCCCAAGCTATCGATCACCAGGATCGCCTTGGACTGCGGGTTCTCATCTTCGTCCTCCTTCGCAAGAGAGTTCCGGCTCTTCTTCGGCATGACGGCCACGGAGTTTCGCCAGGGCCGCTTCCCATCCTGGAGCAAGATCCGCGAACAACTTAGCAAGGGTGGACAAGCGATGAGCAAGGCCGGGAAAGACGGAGCGCCCCCCTTGGCCTACACTGAAGGTATCTCAGAGGGACTCCAGAGGAGGGCAGAAATGAAGATGGAGGTCGAGGTCAAGGAGTTGCCGGAGCTGCATGTGGCCTATGTGCGGCACATCGGGCCGTATAGCCGAGAGATGCCCAAGGCGGTCCAGAAGATCCTCAAATGGGCTGGGCCGCGGGGGCTGCTCCGGTTTCCCCAGACGCAGCTCTTGGGAGTCTATCACGACAACCCAGAGATCACCGACGAGGCGAAGCTGCGCTGCAGCGCCTGCATCACCGTTCCCAAGGACACGAGGGTAGAGGGCGAGGTGGGGAAGATGACCATCCCCGGCGGGCTGTTCGCCGTGGCCCATGTGGAGATTAGCGCCGACGAGTATGGAGCGGCTTGGGACAAGCTGATGGGTGAATGGCTCCCCGAGAGCGGCTACCAGCCAGACGATCGCCTCTGTTACGAGGTCTATCTCAACGACCCAGACCAGCATCCGCAGCACAAGCACATCATCGACATCTGCGAGCCGATCAGGCCGCTGTAGTGCCCTGCGAATCAGGATCTGCGGCCTCGAGGGGCACGCTACGGCGTGCCCCCTCTGCTTCTTAGCGCGCTCAGAGGGGGAGTAGAGTTGTCCCACCAGCACCCTTGCGGAATGACTCGGCTATCCCGATAATGCCCTCAGGCTCTTCATGGCACGAGATCCTGGAGGGCGAGAATGATCCGCGCACTGATCTTCGACTTCGATGGGCTGATCCTGGACACGGAGCTCCCGGTCTTCCGCGCCTGGGAGGAGATCTGCCTCGAGCACGGCTGCCCTCTCCCGCTAGAGGTCTGGGCCGCCTGCATCGGGACCTCACGGGAGTTCGATGTCCTGGGCTACCTCGAGGGCCGGCTCGGCCGGAAGGTCGAGCGTGCGGCCCTGGCCGCAAGGCGAAGGCAACGGGAGCTCGAGCTGATTTCTCAGCAGGGGCTCCTCCCGGGTGTGAGGGACTACCTCGCCGAGGCTAGGAGGCTCGAGCTCAAGCTGGGACTGGCCTCGAGCTCCTCCCGGGCCTGGGTGATGGAACATCTTGGGCGGCTCGGGCTGGAGGGGGAGTTCGACTCGATCAAGTGCGCCGAAGATGTGGGCGTGGGCCGGGCCAAGCCGGAGCCTGACCTCTACCGGGCCGTCCTGGCGGAGCTGGGGCTCCTTCCGGAGGAGGCGCTCGCGCTGGAGGACTCCCCGAACGGGATCCTCGCAGCTCGGCGGGCCGGGCTCTTCTGCGTGGCGGTCCCGAATCCCCTCACGAAGCGGCTCCCGCTCGATGGGGCGGACATGCGGCTCGACTCCTTAGCAGAGGTATCGTTGGAGGCCCTCCTCCGGGAGGTTCAGCGGTCCCGGGGGGCCTGAAGCCTCTCCAGTGCCCGCTTGAAATGGGCATTGACCCCCTGGAGATACTCTTCCCGGGGGAGGAGCTCCCGGCTCACTGCCGCGAGGGTCTCCTCTTGCATCCGGCCCTCGCGGGCGAGCTGGCGGCCGGCCTCCCTGGCCGCTTTGAAGACCTGGTCCACAGGGAGGCCCATCCTCCCCAGCCGTGGCAAGGCCGCGGCGTAGGGGCGCAAGAGGGCCCCGGCGAACTCGGCCCCCAGGTTCCGGCAGATGGCTTTCATGTGGGCCAAGAGCGGCCCGAAGTTATCCAGCTCCGTGAAGCCGCAGACCGAGACTAAGACGACCTTCTGTGATCTCGGCTTGTTGCGCCGGGGATGGCGGCAGTGGCCGTCCCTTATCTCGAAGAACGGCTCCATCAGGGGAAGGCAGCGCTCGATCAGCCGCTTCATCGTCGAGGTCATCCCATCGACGAAGACCGGGGTGGCGAGGACGAGCAGGTCGGCCGCCTCGAGCTTGGGGAGGACCCAAGCCATGTCGTCTTGCTGGACACAGTGGCCTGGGGTTTTGAACCAGCAGCCGAAGTCCCCAAGGCAGGGCTCGATGTGCAGCTTATGGACATAGAGGAGCTCGATCTCCGCGCCGGCCTCCTCCAGCCCCTCGAGGAAGGGGTTGAGGATCAGGGCTGTCCCGCCCTTCTCCATCTTCGGGCTACTATTGAGGGCTAAGGCCTTCATTTCCGCCTCGCTGGGGCCTCGATCAGCTCGAGGACCTCCTCCGGCCGCCAATAGTGGGTCCCATCGAGGACGATGGCCCGGGGATCGTGGAGCAGCCAGTGATCGTGGAGCTCCTCGAGCTGGCGGAGGTATTCGAGGGTGATGCTCTTCTCTTCCTCTCGGCCCCTTGCCCGGATCCGCTCGAGACAGACTTCGACCGGCGTGCGGAGGTAGAGGATATGATCCGGCTGGACGCAGTAGTTGCTGACGAGGAAGTCCCACAAGCCGCAGTAGAGCTCCCACTCCACATCGCTGATCGCGCCCAAGCGGTGGAGGTTGGCGGCGAAGACATGCCGGTCAGTGAAGACCGATCTCTCGAGGACGACTCGCGGATGGTCGGTCCGGCTGAGGATCTCCTGCCAGGTCTTGACCCGTGTGACGAAGGCCATGATCTGGAAAGTGAAGGCCCATCTCGCCATGTCGGCATACATCCGCTGGAGGAGGTTGGCCGTGAAGCCCTCACGCCACAGGGGAAGAGGCTCCTCGAGGAAGTCGAAGAGCCCGCTTCCCCGGAGCCGCTCCCCGACGGTGCTCTTCCCCGCCCCGATGTTCCCCTCTAAGGCGATGATAGTCCTAGCAGCCTTCGGCTCGTTCTTCAGCATAGCACCGGCGGCAACGGGGGGCATAGGCTTCGGCCCCCCCGACCTTGATCACCGGCCCATTCAATGGGGCCGGCTTACCGTCGATCAGCCTCTGGGTCCGGGTCGCGAACCCCCCGCAGCGGGTGCAGATCGCGGTCCGTTTCTCCACCTTATCCGCGAGGGCCAGGAGCGTCGGCATCGGCCCGAACGGCTCCCCGGCATAGGTTAAGTCCAGTCCGGCCACGATCACTCGCTTCCCCAGGGCCACAAGCTCCTCGCAGAGCTGAGGGAGCCGCTCCGAGAAGAAGTTCCCCTCATCGAAGGCCACTACGGCCGCCTCGCGGAGGGCCGCTTCCCCGACGATCTCCTCGAGTTTCGCGAGCGACTCCTCCCCGGGCTGGAGGAGGTGGGCCTTGACCTCCCGGCCGTCGTGGGTCACGACCGCATCCTTGGCGTAGCGGGTATCGATCACCGGCTTGAAGAGGAGGGCCTTCTGCCCTGCCAGCCGGACCTGCTCGAGCCGCCAGAGCAACTCCTCCGTCTTGCGGGAGAACATCGGACCGGTAATGACCTCAAGGCTCCCCCACGCCACTCTCTCACCCCCTTAGGGCTCTCTAACTGCCTGTCCCAGGTCAGTATAGCCCGGCCAGCCGCGGGGGAGCAAATGCCCGCAGGGGGTTACTTGGGAGCGAACCTTTCCCAGGCCAGGACCTCCTCGAGCGGCTTCCGCTCCCGGGGGGAAAGCTCGATCTCTCGGTGCTTCTCACTCAAGGTGTTGACATCTCCAGGCCGGCCGACGACTATAAGGGTGATGAGGATGTAATCTCTCGGGAGCCCCAGGGCCTCCTTCACCTTCAAGGGGTCATACCCGGCGATCGGGTGGGCGATCAGTCCCATCTGGGTGGCCTGGACCATGAGGTTCCCCACCGCCAGCCCGCAGCCGAAGAGGAAGTAGTCGCGATTGTCGCTCAACTTGCAGTCCAGGTCGCGATGGGAGGCGACGGCGATGATCGCCGGGGCCGGCTTGGCCCAGTAGTTCCCTCCGGGGAGGGCCTCCTTCACCGCTGCCAGCTTCTCGCCGGTAGCGACGACGAACCGCCAGGGCTGGTTGTTGAAGCATGAGGGCGCGAGATGGGCCGCCTCGATGAGCCTGGTGATCGCCTCCTTTGGGAGCGGCTCGCTCGAGATCGCCCGCCAGGCCCGCCTTGTGGCGATGAGGGGGTTGAGCTCCAAATCGGCAGCGTAGAGGTCCCTTAATACCTCCAGGACCTCCTCGCCATGGCCCTCGACCTTGACGACCTTCGGCCAGCGCCACCTTAAGGCCCCGGCCCGATCGAAGAGGAAGGTCGAGCGGACCAGCCCTCCTCGGTCGTTCACTGCCCCCAACTGTCGGGCCAGCCGAAGCTCGGGATCGGCGAGCATCCTTATCTTCAGCCCCTTAGCCTCGACGAACTTGGCCTGAGTCTCCGGCTTATCCGGAGAGATCCCCAAGACGGTCGCATCCAGCTCCTCGAACTCCTTCAGTCTTTCCGAGAACTCCTTTGCCTCGCGGGTGCACCCCGGCGAGCCGGCCTTGGGGTAGAAATACAAGACGAGATACCGCCTGAGGTAGTCGTCGAGCCGGACCCTCCCGCCATCGTGGGCCGGGAGCTCAAGATCCTCCAACCTATGGAACAGCCTCATCGGGACCTCCTTTTAATTTCGTTCCCCCTCCCTTGAGGGGAGAAGGGTCGGATGAGGGGAATGATCAGATCATCCCTCGAACATCGGCCCATCAGCGTCCCCGAGGTTATTATAGCCTCGGCTCTCCCAGAAGCCGCGGAAATCGGGGTTAGCGGAGAGCTCGATCCTGGTGATCCACCGGGCCCACTTATAGCCCCATTTCCCCTCGGCCACCAGGATGAAAGGGGCCCCCAGGGCCGGCGGGAGCGGGAGCCCGTTGATCCGGTCGGCGAGGATAATGTCCTTCTCCAGGAGGTAGTCCAGTGCCAGGGAGGTGCTGTAGCCGTCCTGGGAGTAGAAGATAACGGTATTTGCCCCCGGCTTCGGTCTGACTAGTGCGAAGAGTTCTCTTAAGGGTATCCCCTCCCAGAGGGCCTTGACCGACCAGCCCTCGACGCAGTCTACGGTCACGAGCCGCTCCTGTCGGGGCAAATTGGCCAGTTCCGTGTAGCTGAAGGAGCGGGGATTCTCGACCAGCCCGGTGATGGCCAGCTTGTATTGCCCGAGATCGATCTCCTGGACCCCCTTGATCGAGTTCTCCCGGAAGTCCGCGATCGAGCCGAGCCGCTCTCCCCGGTATTCCCGCAATTCCTGGAAGCGAGCTTCTCCCATCCCTTCCTCCTCGTCTCTCGTCTCGTCCGAGCCGGCGCTAGACTAGGCCAAGACCAGGCCGCGATGCCTCTCAGCGATCGTCTCCGCCAGCTTGTCCAGGGCCTGGAGGTCGGCCTCCCTCGGAGAACCCTTGCAGATCACCGGCTCGAGGAGCTCGACCTTGAGGTTCGAGAGCATCCCGGCGAGCTGCTCCACGGCCTTCCCGCCCCAGCCGAATGAGCCGATCACTGAGGCGAACCTTGCCTTAGGCCGGAGGGCATTGGCGAGATAAGCGGCATGGGCCGCGAGGGGATGGGGTCCGCCCAGGACCGTGGGGGTCCCGATCACGACGGTGGCCGCATCGACCAGTGCCATCGCCAGCTTCCCCACATCGGCCACGGCCAGGTCGAACCGCTCGACCTTCACTCCCCGCTCCGTCAGGGCCTCGAGGAGGCGCTCGACCATCCTTTGGGTGCTCCCCCACATCGAGACATAGGCGATGACGACGAGGTTCTTCGGCGGACCGGCGACCCAGTCGCGATAGGCCTCGAGGATGAACTCCGGCCTCTTATACAGTGGGCCGTGGCTGGGGGCGATGAGAGTTATCTCATAGCCCTTCAATCTCTCCAAATGCTGCGCGATCACCGTCCGGAAGGGCATCATGATCTCGGCGTAGTAGCGCTTGGCCGGCTCGTAGACCCGCCCCTCATCGGCATAGAGATCCGTTGTAGCGAGATGCGAGCCGAAGAGGTCGCAGGTGAAGAGGAGGCGAGCCTCTTCTAGATAGCTCACCATCGTCTCCGGCCAGTGGACCCAGGGGAGATGGATGAACCTTAAGGTCTTGGCCCCCAATGCAAGGGTTTCACCGTCCTCGACGGTCATGAACCGCTCCTCGGGGATGGCGAAGAGGTCGATGAGCATCCCCTTCCCCTTGGGGGTGGTCACGACCTTAGCCTTGGGGTAACGCTCGAGCACCTTAGGGATCGTCCCAGAGTGGTCCGGCTCGGCATGGTGAGAGATGAGATAGTCGATGGCCTTCACATCCTCGAGTTGGGCGAGCAGGACCTGGCTCAGCCGCGGATCGACGCTATCGAGTAGGGCCGTCTTCTCGTTCCCCTTGATGAGGTAAGCATTGTAGCTCGTCCCGTCGGGGAGCGGGATGAGGGAGTCGAAGAGCCTTCGGTCCCAGTCGATGGCCCCCAGCCAGAAGACCCCATCTTGGATCTCTCGCAGTCTCATAGTAGTCTTTTCTCCCCTTCGATCCCCTTGATCTCGGTGATGTCCTGGGTCACCTCCAGGGAGCCGAGATACCTCCCCTCCCGGTCCCGGACCGGGAAGTAACGGATATAGATTAGCCGGCCTTGGCGATCGATCCAAAATTCGGCCACCTCCCGCTTGCCGCTGCGGAAGCCCTCCAGGATCTGATTGACCAAATGGAGGCTCTTCTGGGGGTGGCACTGCTGGACCTTCCGCCCGAGGACGGCCTTCGTCCGGGTGAAGATCCGCTCTTTAGGCTGGTTGAAGTAGCGGACCGTATCCTCCTTATCGACGAAGGTGATCTCCACCGGGAGGGCATCGAGGAGGGCCTGGAGCTCCTCTTGGGATAAGCTCCCGGTCGCGAAGGGGATCAGCCCGGGCGCGGCTCGCACCTCAGCCTCGGCTTGGGCCTTGGGCTTGCGGGCGAACTCCCCCGGCTCTGGGGTAAAACAGCAGTAGCCCAGCTCATCGAACTCCTCTCGGATGGAGGGCCATTCCTCCGCAGTGATGACTCTTAGGGCCATGGGGAAGAGGATGTTATTCTCCTTGTAGATGTGGCCCGAGAGCATCCCGTTCAAGGCCGCGGCCTTCTCTTCCAGTCCGGCCGCGCGCTCAGGCTCGATGACGAGCTGGGAGAGCTCCCGCTTCAGCCCCCGGAGCTGGTCGTGCTCCATCCACATGATCGCCGGGGGCTCGGTGATCCCGTGCTTTTCCAAGTAAGGGAAGAGGACATTCTCCTCCCGCTTGTAGTGGCTCTCCGCCTCCAGAAGGTGCTGCACAATCTCCCGCAGCCTGGCCCTATCCGGGCCTTTCCCCTCCTTCATCTCTCGGACGAGGCCCTTCAACTCTGTAGCGAATCCCAGGAGCAGCTCATGCTCCGCCATCAGGATCTGGAGCGGATGGCCCCGTGGGAGCTCGGGCTTCGGCCTCTCCAGCCCCTCCTTGAAGAGGGCGAGGTGGAGATCACAGAGCCGTTGGACCTCCTCTCGCGGCAGACCTTCTTTGATCAGCTCCTCCTCGGCCTTTGCCAGCTCTTCCGCCGAAAGGTCCGCGATCAAGGTCGCAAACTCCCGCTTCAACCGCTCCGGGGGCTCGCCCCCATGGAGCCGTTTGATGAGGCTCTTGAGGGCCGCCTTCCTGTCGCTCTTGCTCGATACTCCATTCATCGGGCTCCTCCATTCCTTAGCTTGGCTAATTATACCGCCGGACCAAAAAGCGGGCAACCCCAGGGGCTTGGGGGCCACCGCCCTCGCCCTGTGGTTTGGCTTGCATTCCATCGCGGACTTTGTTAAATAGAGAGACCGGCAGACTCACTTCGGCGGCTAGCAGAGGAGCTATCACAAATGGAGCATATCGTTGACCTGTGCAAGCAGCGGGGCTTTATCTTCCAGGGGAGCGAGATCTACGGCGGGCTCGGGGGGTTCTGGGACTACGGCCCCCTCGGAGTCGAGCTGAAGAACAACATCAAGCGGTTCTGGTGGAAGGCGATCGTCCACGACCGCGAGGATGTCGTCGGGCTCGATACGGCGATCATCATGAACCCTCGGGTCTGGGAGGCGAGCGGCCACCTCACGGAGTTCACCGACCCGATGGTCGACTGCAAGGAGTGCAAGCACCGCTTCCGGGCCGATGATATCAGGGACCAGACCTGCCCGAACTGCGGGGCCGTCGGCCAGTTCACCCCGGTAAGGAAGTTTAACCTGATGTTCAAGACCTATGTCGGGCCGGTGGAGGAGGCGGGCGCGCTCGCTTACCTCCGGCCGGAGACGGCCCAAGGGATCTTCACCAACTTCAAGAATGTCTTGAATACGATGCGCAAGAAGCTCCCCTTCGGGATCGCCCAGATCGGCCGCTCCTTCCGGAACGAAATAACCCCGGGGGACTTCATCTTCCGGGACCGGGAGTTCGAGCAGATGGAGCTCGAATACTTCGTCAAGCCCGGGGAGGACGAGCGCTGGCACAAATACTGGGTCGAGGAGCGCTATAACTGGTATCTCAAGGCCCTGGGGCTGCGGGGGGAGCGGCTCCGGGTCCGGGAGCTCCCGAAAGATGAGCTGGCCCATTACGCCAAGGCCGCCTATGAGATCGAATATGACTTCCCCGGGAAGGGCTGGTCCGAGCTGGAAGGGATCGCCAATCGGACCGATTATGACCTGAGGAGGCATATCCAGTTCAGTGGGAAGGAGCTCTTCTACTTCGATGAGGAGTCTGGAGAACATATAATACCCTATGTCATCGAGCCCTCGGCGGGGGTGGACCGGCTCTTCTTGGCCTGCCTCCTCGACGCCTACCATGAGGAGGAGGTCCGTGGGAGGAAGAGGGTCGTCCTGAGGCTCCATAAGGCCCTTGCCCCGGTCAAGGTGGCGGTCTTGCCGCTCTTGGCCAACCGGCCAGAGATCGTGCAGTTGGCCAAGGAGATCACCGCCCAGCTCAAGCCGAAGTTTACTACGATGTATGACGACACCGCCTCGATCGGGCGGCTCTATCGCCGGCAGGACGAGATCGGGACGCCCTATTGTGTCACAGTCGATGTCCAATCCCTCACCGACCGCCAGGTCACGGTCCGCGAACGGGATAGTATGGAGCAGATCCGGGTCCCGATCGAGGAACTCCCCAAGGTGCTGGAGGAGAGGCTCACTTAGTGAGGAGGTCTTCGTCTATGGCCGAAGGGATCACACCCCAGAGCCAGGATTTTTCTGAATGGTATAACGATCTCGTCCGGCGGGCCGAATTGGCGGACTATGCCCCCGTCCGGGGCTGCATGGTGATCCGCCCCTATGGGTATGCCCTCTGGGAGAACATCCAGCGGGGGCTCGATCAGCGCTTTAAGGAGACCGGCCACCGGAATGCTTACTTCCCGCTCTTTATCCCTCACAGCTTCATCGAGAAGGAGGCCGAGCATGTCAAGGGCTTCTCGCCCCAGCTCGCGGTCGTGACCCACGGTGGAGGAGAAAAGCTCGAAGAGCCCTTGGTCGTCCGGCCCACCTCGGAGGCGGTCATCGGCCACCTCTACTCGAAGTGGATCAAGTCCTATCGTGATCTACCGGTCTTGATCAATCAGTGGTGCAATGTCGTCCGCTGGGAGATGCGCCCCCGGCTCTTCCTCCGCACTACCGAGTTCTTATGGCAGGAGGGGCATACGGCCCATGCCACCTACGAGGAGGCCGAGGCGGAGGCCCGCAGGATCTTGGACATCTATGCCGAGTTCGCGGAGCAGGAGGCCGCGATCCCGGTGATCAAGGGGCGGAAGAGCGAGAATGAAAAATTCCCCGGCGCGCTCGTGAGCTATAGCATCGAGGGGATGATGGGTGATAGGCGGGCCCTCCAGATGGGGACCTCCCACAATCTGGGGCAGAACTTCGCGAAGGCCTTTAACATCCAATACCTCGATAAGGACAATGAGCTCCAGTATTGTTGGACCACCTCTTGGGGGGTGAGCACTCGGTTCATCGGGGCGATCATCATGGTCCATGGCGATGACCAGGGGCTGATCCTACCCCCGAGGCTCGCCCCGATCCAGGCGGTGCTCGTCCCGATCTACAAGGGCGATGAGGAGCGGTCTAGGGTATTGGAGACCGTGGCGCGGGTGAAGGCCCTTCTCGGCCAGGCCATCCGCTTAGAGGTGGACGACCGCGAGGAATACACGGCCGGATGGAAGTTCAATGAGTGGGAATTGCGCGGGGTCCCCTTAAGGATCGAGCTCGGCCCGAAGGATGTCCAGAATGAGCAGGTCGTCCTGGCGAGAAGGGATCTCCCCGGGAAGGAGGGGAAGCTCACCGCCCCTCAGGCCGCCCTTAAAGAGGAGGTCAAGCGGCTCTTGGAAGAGATCCAGCGGAGCCTATATGAGCGGGCCTTAAAGTTCCGCGAGGCGCATACCCACGAGCCCGAGGACTGGGAGGAGTTCAAAGAAGCGGTCGAGGACGGCTTCGCGTTAGCCCCCTGGTGCGGCGACCCCGGCTGCGAGAAGGCGATCCAGGAAGAGACCAAAGCGACGAACCGCTGTATCCCTTTGGAGCAAGAGGGGCTCCCCGCGGGCGCACGCTGCATCCGCTGTGGTCGCCCGGCGAAGGAGCGGGCCATCTTCGCGCGGGCCTATTAAGCCCGAAGAGGCCGGACTCCGGAAGCTTGTAACTCTACTAGGGCATAGCCGATGGGCCCTCCAGGCGGGCTAAGGCTTTGGGGAGTTCGGCGAGCGAGCCGATCGTAAGGTCCGGCTCATGGAATGGGGTCGGTGGCTCCTGCTGGGCATAGGGTCCGACCAGCACCCGGACGGTCTTCAGCCCGAGGAGCTTCGCCGGGAAGATGTCGAGGTCGAGCCGGTCCCCGACCATCACGGCCTCCTCGGGCCTGAGGCCGGCCTCCAGTGAGTCGAGGATCATTCGGAAGAAGAGGGGATCGGGCTTGGTTACGCCCATCTCCTCCGAGACGAGCCCGAAGGAGAAGTATCCTAAGATACCCTCCCTCCGAAGGAGTTCCTTCACCTTGGCCCGCTGGTTCCCTGCCAAGGCCAGTTTATATCTTCCGGCCAGCTCGGCCAGGGCCTCCCCCGCTCCCGGGCGGGTCCGGGTGGCCTCCCACTCCTCTATCGCTCTTCTGAGGGCCTCCCGACCCCTCTTGAATCCCGCGAGGTCCGGCCGGAGGAAGTGCCAGAGGGCCATCCCTCTGGGGTTCGGGGAGCAACGCACGGTGTAATCCCGCAGGACCCGCGCATACTCCTCCGCGGTCACCGTCCTTCCGGCTTGGGCCAGCTCCTCCAGGATCAGCCGGTCGGCCTGGCGAAAGAAGTCGTCCTCATCGACCAGCGGGCCGCCGACATCGATCAAGATCGCCTTGAGCATCTTCACAAAGCCTTCTCCAAGAGGTGCCAATCGCGGTGGAACTTGTTATCCCCCAGGGTGCACACGACTTTGAAGCCGTGGCGCTCGTAGAACCCTTTGGCTTGGTATTCCGCCGTCTCTAAAGTCAGCTTATGACAGCCTTCTTCCCGGCCGAGCCGCTCGAACTCCTCGAGGAGCCGCGAGCCGATCCCTCGCCCCCGGTGAGCCTTAGCCACCAGGAGCTGATCGAGATGCCCCACCCCGCCGACGATGTGGAAGGCCGCGAGCCCCACCGGACAACCTTCCAGCTCGGCCAAGAGATAATACCGACGGGAGTCCCAGACTACCCCGACCTCCTCATTGTAGCTTCGCCACTCCTGAGCGGCGAACTCCTCAAACTCCTCCCGCTCAGCGGGGCGGACCATAACCTCTCCCGCTCGATGGGGATCGCCAGGACCCCCGCGGGGCGGCGTTGGCTTCTCGATCAGGACCTCCCAGTGGCTGGAGCGCCTCCCGTCCTCATGGACCTGCTCCACCAGCCTGATCTCGCGGACGATGAACCGCTCGAGCACCTCCTCCAGCTCGCAGAGGTCGCTGAAATGATGGGGCAGGCCGGCGTCGGCCCCGATGTCGGGGATGAAGGTGTGGGGCTCGAGCTCCCGTCCCTGACCGTAGCGATAGCTCCGTCTGGACTGGAAGGTCAGTAAGGCCAGCCCGTCGGGGCGCAGGACACGGTAAAGTTCGCTGATCGCCTTTCGCATCTGCTCCAGAGTCCCGTGATAGATGACATGGATGCTGATCGC
>JBBIJD010000013.1:24865-28925 GCA_037446135.1 Candidatus Fraserbacteria bacterium | reverse complement strand
GCTGGGCGAACCGGGCGCAGTAGGGGCACTGGAAGTCGGAGAACTCCACGATCACTACCGGGGCGTCGGTTTGCCCGAGCGCGGGATCGTCGTCGGTGCTCACCTCGACCCGCTCCGGCTCCTGGGGCTTCTGCCCCTGGCCCTCCTGACCCGGGGCTGAGCCGAGCTTGGCCACCTGCTCGCTCAACGCTTTCACCTGCCCTTGAAGCTCATTGATCCGGGCCTTAAGCTCCTCCACCCCCCGCTCAGGGAAGATCAGCTCGTGGGAGAACAACCCGGCGAGGAAGAAGGCCCCGGCCAGCACGGCCCCGATGGCCAGGATTGACCGCCTAAGCGAGATAAAGCCTTTCACCGCTCACTCCCTCCCTTTTAGCCCATCCCCTCAGGGATGGGCTAAATTCATGATCATAATAATGGATATCGTGCGAAGCTTCAAGGCGGCATGCTAGGAGGCCCAACCGAGTGCCACAAGCGAGGTGGTGGACTGAGCGAGCCGAGCTCATGACCGCGTCGTGTCAATGCCCATGCCGATGGTGGATGTCAGGGACATGGCGATGCGAGTGCTGCAGAGGAGGATGGGTGTGAAAATGGGAATGGACTCGCCCTGGGGTCAGCCCTTCGGGGTGCCCATGCTCATGGCGCTGATCATGAGCGATCCGCTCATGGGTGTGGAGATGGGCATGTCGTTCCCTCAGGATCAATCCGGCCCCGACCATCATCAGGGGCAATGAGGCGATGAAGGCCGTGGTCAGCGACTCCCCGAAGAGCACAAGGCTGAGACCATAGCTGACGGCCCCCAGGAGCAATGCCCCAAATGCCTCCTCCAGCGGGGGAGATTGGACCCGGCGCGAGCCCCCAATCATCGGGATGGGGGAAAAGTGAGAGAAGCGCACCCCCTGATAGGATATCAAGGCCATCCCCAGCCAGATCTCCAGCCCGATGGCCTCCTTGAAGATGAGCGCGGCGATCAATGCGGTGGCGACCGCCTCGAAATTCAGCAGCAACGCGGCGGTGGAGGCAGGGGTGCTCTCCAGGCCGAAGAGCAGGAGGATCGGCGCCCCTATCCCACCGGCGGCGATGGCCCCGATCAGCCAGGGGAGATCGGCCTTCCCCACCCTTGTCTCCGCCCACCGCGCTCGCCTGAACCCGCTGAGGTTAAGGGCCTTAAGGGAGGCCAAACCGAGCCCGCAACCCGAGTAAAGGAGGGCGGCCAAGAGGACGGGCTCGATCTCCCCCACCAAGACCTTTGCGATCGGTGTGCTCACACCGAACAAGGCGGCAGCGAGCAGCGCTTCCAGGGCCGGGAGCGACCCCATCTTACAGCCCGATCTTCTGGCCGAACGGGGCGATTGTCAACTACCTATCCCGTTCTGTCCGGCCCCTCGAGGATCAGATCGCGGCTTCATGCCGGTCTCCATAAAATCCCCGCCCGCCTCGATCGCTCGGATCAGGTTCATGTAAGAAAAGGCGGGCCCTCAAGGGCCCGGTCCGAAGTCAGTGGTGGTGCCCGCCCTTCCCCTCCATCCCCATGTATTTCATCGGCTCCTTGTCGAAGCTCTCCTTGCATGAAGCGGAGCAGAAGTAGTAGGTCTTGCCCATGTGCTCGCTGGTCGCCGCCGCTTTGTCCTTCTCGATCTCCATCCCGCAGACGGGGTCCTTCACCTTCTTGGCCATCCTCTTCACCTCCTTTCTGTTGGGCTTGCTTAACATCCTCCGACCATCTGGGGCAGGAACTCTGGAAACTCTTCCAGTATCTCCTCGATGCCGGGCTCGCCGTCCACCTCTTCCATCCCACCGCCTTTCCATCCTTCCATGCTGAGTTTCTCCCTTAAACGGCCTCCAGCGGCGGCTTGAACCGCCGCAGCCTCAGGGCGTTGCTCACCACGGTCACCGAGGAGGCCCCCATCGCCGCGGCGGCGAAGATCGGACTCAAGAGGAGCCCGAAGAAGGGATAGAGGACCCCGGCGGCCACCGGGATCAGGGAAGTATTGTAGAAGAAGGCCCAGAAGAGGTTCTGCTTGATGTTACGGATGGTAGCCCGCGAGAGGGCGATCGCCGTGACCACGCCCCTCAGATCACCCGAGATGAGCGTGATGTCCGCGGCCTCGATGGCCACATCCGTCCCCGTCCCGATGGCGATCCCCACATCTGCCTGGGCCAGCGCCGGGGCATCGTTGATCCCATCCCCGACCATGGCCACCTTCAGCCCCTGGGCCTGGAGCCTCTTGATCTCGGAGGCCTTGTCCTGGGGGAGGACCTCGCTCAAGGCCCGGTCGATCCCCACCTGCTTAGCGATCGCCTCCGCCGTGCGCTCATTGTCGCCGGTGATCATCATCACCTGAAGGCCCAGCCGCTTGAGCGCGGCTACGGCCTCACGTGAGCCCTCTTTTAACGTGTCGGCTACGGCCAGGATCCCGGCAGTTTTGCCCTCTACGGCCACGAACATCGGGGTCTTCCCCTCCGCGGAGAGCCGCTCGGCTCGGGCGCGCAACTCCCCCAGCTCTATGTCCTCTTCCTCCATCAGCTTGAGGTTCCCCACAAGGATGGCCCGGCCCTCCACCCGGGCGCGGACCCCCCGGCCGGGCAGTGCTTGAAATTCTTTTGCTTTCAGCTCATCGAGCAAGCCGCGCGCCTCGGCCCCGCGGACGATTGCCTCCCCCAGGGGATGCTCGCTGCCGCGCTCCGCCGCCGCGGCGAGCCTCAAGAGTTCCCCCCCAGGGAGGCCGTCGGGGATGACATCGGTGAGATGGGGCTCGCCCTCAGTGAGCGTCCCGGTCTTGTCCAAGACGATCGCGTCCAGCTTGTGGGCCGTCTCCAGGGCCTCGCCGCCCTTGATCAAGACGCCGTATTCGGCCCCCTTGCCCGTCCCGACCATGATCGAGGTGGGAGTGGCCAGCCCCAGGGCGCAGGGGCAAGCGATGATCAGCACGGCGATGAAGTTGAGCAGCGCATAAGTGAAGGCCGGCTCCGGGCCGAAGAAGAACCAGAGCACAAAAGTGATCAGGGCGATCCCGATGACCGCGGGGACGAAGTAGCTGGCGATGACATCCGCCAAGCGGGCGATCGGGGGCTTGGAGCCCTGGGCCTCCTCGACCAGCTTGATGATCTGGGCCAGGGCCGTCTCCTTCCCCACCTTAGTGGCCCGGAACTTGAACGAGCCGGTCTTGTTGAGCGTCGCCCCGATCACCCCATCCTCGGGCCCCTTCTCCACGGGCAAGGACTCTCCGGTGATCATCGACTCGTCCACCGCGGAGTAGCCCTCGACGATCACCCCATCTACGGGGACCTTCTCCCCCGGGCGGACGACCACGATATCCCCGACCACGACCTCTTCCACCGGGATCTCGACCTCCCGGCCATCCCTGATAATCCGGGCGGTCTTCGGCCGCAGCCCGATCAGCTTCTTGATCGCCTCAGAGGTCTGGCCCTTGGCCCGGGCCTCAAGGAGCCTCCCCAGCAGGATCAAGACGATGATCGCCGCGGCGGTATCGAAGTAGACATGGGCTCCAAGGCCCTTGGCGGCGAAGAAGCCCGGGAAGAGGGTGGCCATGAGGCTGTAAATATAGGCCGCAGAGGTCCCCACGGCGATCAGGGTGTTCATATCGGTGGTGCGGTGCTTGGCCGCCGCCCAGGCTCCGCGGTAGAACTGGCCCCCGACCCAAAGCTGGACCGGCGTGGTGAGCACCAGTTGCAGCCAGAAGTTGAGCTGCCCGGGGATCAGCCGAGAGAGCCCCAAGAGGTCAGCGTAAGCCAAGGCGAAGATGGGCACGGTGAGGATAATTCCGACGATGAGCTTCCGCTTCAACGCCTGATAGGCCCGTCGCCGCGCCCGCTCCTCCCGCCCCAGGGCATCTTCGGCCTCCTCGACTTCGAGGACCTCGTAGCCGGCATCGTGCACGGCTCTCTTGAGGTCACTTAGGGTGGCCACGCCGGGGATAGAGTCCACCGTGGCTCGCTCGGTGGCCAGGTTGACACTGGCCTTGAGGACCCCAGGGACGCCCCGCAAAGCGTCTTCGACCTTCTTGACGCAGGAGGCGCAGGTCATCCCCTGGATCGAGAG